>JAJXSS010000176.1 GCA_021784455.1 Planctomycetota bacterium | reverse complement strand
CCTGAACCGCATGGATCGTTGCGTGCCGCCTTTCAAGCCGCAGGTGGCCACGTCGTGCTACGGCATGAACGACGGTGGCTATCGCGCGATGACGGATGCCACCGGCAAGCACTACTACGACAGCATGAAGGCGGTGGTGGCACGCTTCCAGAAGATGGGCGTGCGCACCATCATCGTGGGCTCGCCGGGCGCGGTCGATAGCACATCGTTCCGGCATGATCCCAAGCAGGCCGAGGTCTACAACCAGACCCTGGACGCCTTGACCCAGATCGCGGCCAAGGTGGCCAAGCAAGACGGCGTCCTGTTCGCCGACGTGCACACCCCCATGATGGAGGTGATGGCCAAGGCCAAGGCGAAATTCGGCCCGGACTACCTGGTGTGCGGGGGCGACGGCGTGCACCCGTCGGCCAACGGTCACCTGATCATGGCCTACGCCTTCCTTAAGGCCATGGGCTGCGACGGCCATATCGGCACCATCACCCTGGACTACACGAGTGGCCAGGCCGCGGCCACGGACGGGCATAAAGTGCTCTCTTCCGCCCCCGGGAAGGTCGAGATCGAAAGCACGCGCTATCCGTTCTGCTTCACCGGGGACCCCAAGTCGCCCAACGCCACCAGTGGCATCATCGCGTTTTTCCCCTTTAACCAGGACCTCAACCGCTTCATGCTGGTGGTCAAGAACGCTCCGACCCGGGCCACGGTGACCTGGGGCAAAGAGAGCAAAGTATTCACCGGCACACAACTGGCCCAGGGGATCAACCTGGCGGCCGAGTTCCTGGACAACCCGTTCTCTCAGCCGTTTCTCAAGGTGCAGCGGGCCATCCAGGCCCAGCAGAACATGGAGACGCCGCTGATCAAGACGCTCTTGATGATGGTTCCGCAACTGGAACAGTGGACGAACGACAAGCAGGACGTCGCCAAAATCGTGGATGATTCCATCCAGCATGATGAGCAACTGCGGGCGGCGGCCGCGGCCCAAGTCGTGCCAGTCAAGTACACCATCACCGTGGCCCCGGCCCCCGAGGCGGGCAAGTAGCGAGGATGGCACGCATGGCGAAGCAGGGATTGCTGCTGATCATCTCCGGGCCTTCCGGTGTGGGTAAAACGACGATTACGCACGAGGTGGAGCGGCGCCTGGGGGCGGTGTTCAGTGTGTCGGTGACCACGCGGGCCCCGGCGGCTGGGGATGTGGACGGCCAGGATTACTATTTCATCGACCGCACGCAGTTCGAAACCATGCGGGCGGCCGGGGACTTGTTGGAGTGGGCCGAGGTGTTCGGCAATTGCTACGGCACCCCGCGCAAACCTGTCGAACAGGCCATCGCCGCCGGCCAAGTGATGATCCTGGAAATCGATGTGCAGGGG
The DNA here is from genome assembly GCA_021784455.1 of Planctomycetota bacterium. Classification (GTDB taxonomy): domain Bacteria; phylum Planctomycetota; class Phycisphaerae; order Phycisphaerales; family Phycisphaeraceae; genus JAJXSS01. The sequence continues at coordinate 6,940 of JAJXSS010000176.1, read as the reverse complement.
GCGATCCAGATCAAAAAGCTCATCCCCCAGACGCTGGCCATCTTTGTCCCGCATCCCAGCGAAGAGGTGCTGCTGCAGCGTTTACGCCGCCGCCAGCGCGAGGATGAGGCCACCATTCAGCGCCGCTTTGCCAAGGCCAAGGATGAGATCGCCCTGGCCAAAACCTGCAGGGCCTACGATCACTTCATCGTCAACGACAAACTGGACGCGGCGGTCGATGAGGCCATCACCCTGGTACAAAACGCCCGGAGATAGGTCCACCCTGGCGAACACCTCCGCGTAGGACCGGGCTGACCCGGATAATAAGCGCCTTGCCTGACGGGCTAGCCCGCACGAGCCATCCGTCACAGACTGGTGACGGGTGATTGGGGATGATGACGGATCGGGCAAGCCCGCACCGCCTGTGATACGCTGTCAGCACTATGAACCGAGCCGTTTTTCTCGATCGGGATAACACGCTCATCCACAACGACGGGGATCTGGGCGATCCGGCCCAGGTGCGGCTGATCCAGGGTGCGGCCTCGGCCGTGGCTTCTCTGCGCGGACTGGGATACCGCATCGTGGTCATCAGCAATCAGGGCGGCGTGGCCCGCGGCAAATTCAGCGAAGCGGATGTCGAGGCCACCAACAACCGGGTGAACGAGCTGATCCATGCCAACAGCGGAGCCACCATTGACCGTTTCTATTACTGCCCGTTTCACCCCGAAGGCACGGTGGAAAAGTACAAGCGCGAACACCCCTGGCGCAAGCCGCAGCCGGGAATGATCCTGCAGGCCGCCAAGGACCTGAACCTGGACCTGAGCCAGTCCTGGCTGGTGGGCGACCAACTGCGCGACATCGAGGCCGGCGTGGCCGCGGGGGTGCGCACGGTCCTGCTGACTCCGGAGGCAACCGGAGCCCAGCCGCCGCTCTTGCAGGACCGGGCCGCGGCCGAGGTGCTGGGGAAGGCGGGCGATGCACCGGGGGTGATGCCGAGCTTCGTGGCCCGCACCCTGATTGAGGCGGTGCGAATCATTGCTCAACAGCGCCGGCCCGAGGGCGTGGAAGACTGGCGGGGACTGGTGGACACCCCGCCCATGCCCGCCGAAAAGCCGCGCAGTCCGGCGTCAGCGGCCGGGGGAACCGCCCGCAAGCCGGCTCCAGTCAGCACCCCGGCCGGCCCACCGGTCACGGCCAAAGGGCCGCCGTCGGAAACTACCGTCGCTGAGCCGCCCGCGTTTGCGCCCTCAGCCGCCGTCGCCCCCTCCCCGCCCATCGCACCGGCTCTCATCACATCCGTCGAGGCCCCAACGCCGGCCCCACCGCCTGGTGACGAACTCCCGGAGTCACCGCCGGTTCCGCTTTCGCCGGCGGAGCCGCCTGCCACCCCAGCCGCCACCAAGCAGGAGCCCCCACCGGCTCTGGTCGCACAACAGCCGGCTCCGGTAGCTTCCGCCAGCGGGCGGGAAGCCCCGGGGCTCGGCGCCGCCAGTCTGACGGGCGTCGAGCAGACACTGAAACAGATCCTCCAGGAACTGCGCAATCACCGACGGGTGGGCGACGAGTTCAGCGTGGTATCAATGCTGGCCATCGTGTTCCAGCTCATTGCCGCGATCTGCCTGCTGGCGGCCCTGTGGCTGGGCGCGGGACAGGATGGTCTGTTCCTGCGCTGGATCGGTGCAGCCATCATGGTGCAGTTGATCGCGATCACGCTGCTGCTGTTCCGGAAGTGACCGCCATGCCGGGGCACCTGGGCGGGCATCCAGCCCCCCCCACCGTTGGGTGTGAGGATAATTTCGGGCAGGGTGCCACTGGCGGCTTGTCCGCCAGTGCCCAAGCGCATCAATTCCGGATCCGGATAGTCGAGCGGTCTGGAACCCGGATCTCTTGGCACACTCAACCGTTTTCCCACGAAACCGAGACTCGGAGCACGCCGGAAAGGCCTGCTATACTCACAGCGATGTCCAAAGATGCACAATATCGGCCGTCCCAGCACCTGCTGGTGGTGATGCCATCCTGGGTGGGGGATGCCGTGATGGCCACCCCCACGTTGCGGGCTTTGCGTGAGCTGTTTCCCAAGGCCCGCATCACCGCCCTGGCCCGGGACACCGTTCGGCCCGTGCTGGATGCCTGCCCCTGGGTAAACCGGATCATGACCATCCGCCGGCCACGCAAGGGCATGCGTGACGGCCGGCGCCGCGGCTTGTTCACCCTGGCGGCGCGTCTGGGGGCCGGGCGCTTCGACACGGCCGTGCTGCTGCCCAATAGCTTTCGGGCGGCCCTGCTGGTGGCCCTGGCCCGCATCCCCAGACGCATTGGCTACGATCGCGACGGCCGCGGCAGCCTGCTCACCGACCGCCTGCTGCCGCGACGGGCCAAGGGCCAATTTCTGCCCGTACCGATGATTGACTACTACCTGGGCATCGCCCGCTACCTGGGCGCGGCCAATCCCGACCCGGGCATGGCGGTCTTCACCCGGCCCGAGCAGGATGCCCGCGTGGACCGCCTGCTGGCGGCGCACGGTCTGCCCGCGGACTCCGACCGGCCGCTGGTTATCCTAAATCCGGGGGCCAACTATGGTGATGCCAAGATTTGGCCTGCCGAGCGCTTTGCCGCCGTGGGGGATCGCTGTGCCCAGGAGTTTCACGCGGTCCTGGCGGTCAGCGGCTCGCCTCGTGAGCGGGCCATTCTGGATCAGGTGCTGTTGGCCTCGCGCCATCCGGTGCTGGATCTGCCGCGCCTGGGGATTGATCTGTCCGACCTGAAGAGTGTGGTGCGGCGGGCCCAGTTGATGATCACCAATGATACGGGCCCACGGCACATCGCCGCCGCCCTGGGTGTGCCCGTGGTGACGGTCTTCGGCCCGACCGATCCGGCATGGACCAAGACCGGCTTCGCCCACGAACGCGAGGTGGCGGTCAAGGTTTTCTGCGGGCCGTGCCAGAAAAAACGCTGCCCGCTGGATCACCGCTGCATGACTGAGGTGACGCCGGAGATGGTCTTTGCCCAGGCTCAGAACCTGCTGCGCCACCGCCTTCCGGCCTAGCGCGACGCCCCCCGATGCATCTGGCCCTCGTCATCGAGCGACTCGATCCGGCTTCCGACGGCGGTAACCGCGCGGCGCTGGATGTGGCCGGCGAACTGGCCACGCGGGGGCACCATCTGACCCTGATCACGGCCCGCCGCAGCCCGGAGGCGGCGCTGCCGGGACCCGTGGACATCCGCGTCTGGCCGCACCTGTACGTGGGCTATCCCTCCCAACTGGCAAGCTTTTCCGACTGGGCCGCAAATCAGGTGGCGGCAGCGGGTGCCCAGGCCAGCCTCTCTTTCACGCCTCTGGTACCAGCCGACATCCTGCACACCTGGAACGCCCCGCTGCCCCTGGCCCAAGCCCATGAGCCGCCGCAGCGCGTGGGACTGATCCAGCGTGTGCTGGACAGCGTGTTTGAGGAATCACGCCTGCACCAGAAAACGCTGCGCCGGCTGGAGGAGCGTACCCTGGCCAGTCCGGCCCTGCGGCGCGTGCTGGCCCTGGATGAGGCCGCGGCGCAGGCATACCGCACCCACTATCCCCTGCCCCCGGAGCGCGTTCAGGTGGTGCCCCCGGGCGTCCGGGCCCCGGCCGAGCCCCCGGCCGAGCGCATCCGCATCGGCCAGCGCATCCGGCATGGCCTGGGGGTGCCCCCTTCGGCCTGCGCTTTCTTCTTTCCGGCCTGGCCGCTGCGCCATGAAGTGGCGCGGGCCACGTTCCGGGCGTTTCGCCAGGCGGCCCTGGCGACCAAGGATCTGGTGCTCCTGGCCGGAGGCGAAATGACCTTCGCCCTGCATCATCTCGCGGTGGAAACGGGAGCCCGGGAATATCTGCGGCTGGTCCCCACGGCCGCGCGCCTGGAGCACCTGTACTTCACCGCCGATACCACGCTCTTGCCCGTCACCTACCACCCCTGCAGCCGGGCGGTCCTGATGTCCCTGCGGCTGGGCATCCCCGTCATTGCGGCACGCGGCGATGGCGCCTCGGCCTATGTGCAAGGCGCGGGGCCAGGCCGGTGCGGGCGCGTGGTGGATTCGCCGCTGGATGAAAATGCACTGGCCGCCGCCATTACTGAGTTGGCCGACCCCGTGGAGCGGGCCCGCTGCCAGGCAGCCGCCCAGCCTCTGGCCCGGGAATTGGCTCTGGCGACCCACGTGAATCGGCTGGAAGCCATCTTGGCGGAATTGCAGGCGACGCCCCCGCGGTGAAATCCCGGCCTCAGCAAATGGCGCGCAGCGGGGCTGCCGCTGCACCATGGACAGGCGATCAGGGGTGAAGGATGCTCACCACCACCAGAGCTATCGTGCCCAGTAAAACCAGCACCGGCAGCCACAGCACGGCCAGCGCCGCGCGTCCACCGGACACCTGCTGGGCCCGCCAGAGGCCTATGACCCCCAGGACCAGGGCCCACAATTGCCACGCAAACGACAGGTAATAGCCGCAGATCGGAATACCCAGCAGGACCATCGGACATTGCGCGTACATCAGGGTGGACAAAGTCACGTTCAGCCCGCCGCGCCTGGGTCCGGTCAGGCACAGGGCCAGATGGGCCGCACCGGCCAAGAGAATGGCCTGCACGAACGCCGCGGCCGGAAGCAGGACCACCGGTACGGCCAAGACGAGCATGGGGGCCGCCGCCAGCATCGACCCGCCCCGCCCATGTGGGGGGGCACTGCTGGCTAGTGCCATCATCAGCATGGTGAATACCGAAAGACCTCCCAGCAGGAGCAGTTGCGGCAGGGCGGCCAACCCCAGGGTCATGGCGGCATACCCGGCCGCGCCCAGCCAGGAGCTCGTGGTGCGAATGCTGGTGGCCGCAGCACCGGGAGTTCCCAGCATGTGCATGGTCATGCGCCACCAGGCCCGCCACAGACCGATCTCCCCGCGCTGTTCCCAGGGCAGGCGGTCGGCGGACCATGCTTCGGCATCCTCGGTCAGCGGCACCACGCGCATGGACCGGACGGCCATGACCTGTCCGCAGGAGCGGCAGAGGGCCTGATCGGCGCAACCGGGCAAAAACGCAGGCCCCTCCCCTCCATGCAGGGCGCCACAGGCCGGGCAGGCAAAGGCCACCGTGCCGGGGGTAAACTGGTAGGTGCGCAGGTCGAATGCCTGGCCGCACTCGGGGCAGTGCGGCTCGGACAGGTTCCATAACGCATAGCCGCAATGACGGCAGTGCATGTTACACCTCGGAAAACACAGGGACAGGACCACGCCATCATAACCGCTGGGCCGGGTTTTGTTGCCTGCTCAACCCAAGCCGGTTGCCGCGGGGGATAGCCCTTGCTCCGGGCCAGAAAGACGCCGACCCCCCGCGTCCGGGCCAGCCCATCATCCGACCATTCGATCCGCCAAAATACAATCACGCTTTCCACGGCGTTGCAAAGTACCGGGCAGCCTCTTATGCTCTTTGACTCGCTGCGCCGGGCGCCGGGCGGGTCTGCCGCACGCGAGCGGGATTGACCGCCTCGTTTGAGGGCGGATTGACTGTTGCCAAGTATGGATTATTCCCTTTACATTGCCACTGTTCTGGGCGCCGCGGCGCTGCTCATGATCATGCCTCGGGGCCGACGCAGCCCGCTGCCCAAACTCGGTGGCCTGCTTGGGGCCGCCACGCTGGGAGGGCTCTGGTTGTATTTGGCCCGGGCTCTGCCCGAAGGCTGGGGGATTTCGGGCGGGGCGGTGGCGATGACGTATTACTACATCTTCTCAGCCATCGCCGTGGTGTCTGCGGTCCGTGTGATCACCCACACCAAACCGGTCTACGCGGCCCTGTGGTTTGTGATGGTCATGCTGGCTACGGCCGGCATGTTTCTTCTGGTGGGTGCTGAGTTTATGGCCTTCGCCCTGGTGATCATCTACGGTGGAGCCATTCTGGTGACGTATGTGTTCGTGATCATGCTGGCCGCCCAAGCCGCCGAGCCGGGTCGGGAAGAGCAAACGCCCGCCTACGACCGGGTGGCGTGGGAGCCGATGGCGGCCGTAGTGGCGGGGTTCCTGCTGATGGCCATGGTGCTCTCGGTGGTCTTTCCCGCTCCGGGTCTGGCTCTGGAGCCCAATCCCGCCGCGGCGGAGTTGAGCGATCAGCAGATCCTGGCCACAACCCTCACCCACCGCACCCCGGAAAGACTGGCCCATCCCGGCACGCCGCAGCCGGCCGCCGGGTCCAGCCCGCTGGCGGCTCAGGCCCGCCAGGTAACCAACGTGGAGCGCATCGGCCTGGACCTGTTCCAGGGCAACATCCTGGGTCTGGAACTGGCGGGCGTCATCCTGCTGGTCTCCCTGGTAGGCGCGGTGGTCATCGCCAAACAGCAGGTGCCTGAGGAATCCGAAAAGACGTGAGCCGGCGCATCGGTTGATCCGACTGGCCGCCGCTTCCCGCCCTCTATTGATCTAACGAATCAACGAATTACCGAGTGAACGGCCCCATGCCCCTTGCCCCCATCACCCTTGCCCCCATCACCCTGGCCCACTTCCTCCTGACCGGCGCGATCCTGTTTGCGCTGGGCATGGTGGGGTTCCTGACCCGGCGGAACATGATCATCATCTTCCTCTGCACGGAGATGATGTTCCAGGGGATCGTGATCTCACTGGTGGCCTTTGCCCGCTTTCACAACAACGTGGTGGGACAGACGTTCGTGATCTTCGTCCTGACCATTGCGGCGGCCGAGGCGGCCCTGGCCCTGGGGCTGGTGGTGCTGCTGTTCCGCCGCAAGCGCACGCTGGATGCTCTGGCTTGGAGCCAGTTGAAAGGATGAGAAGAATTGAGGATCGATGATTTCTGATCGCTGATCTACTCAGAACGGCGCCTGCGGCCGACTGATCGAAATCTGAAATCTTCAATCTGAAATCAGCCATGAACCTGGATTTGGCCAAATATATCCCTTGGATTCCCCTGACCGGTGCCGGTCTGTGCGGCCTGTGCGCCAC
>JAJXSS010000175.1 GCA_021784455.1 Planctomycetota bacterium | reverse complement strand
TCTTCTACATCCCCCCAGAGACTCGTCCCGCCACAGCTTGCCCACATCCTCAACCACCGGGGCCAGAAGCTCCGCACTGTAGCGGGCGAACGGCCCGCCGCATTCGTACTGGGCCACGGTCTTGATTTCCAGCCAGTAGGCCTCCTCCACCTCGACCGTGTCCTGCCCGGCGAACAGCGTGCCCGCCGCCAGGGGATCACGCAAAGCCAGATGCGGCTGGGGCGTCAGCACCACATCACAGCGCTTGCCCTGGGAACGCCGCGGCCGGATCTGGTCCCCCGGATAGCGCTCTTCCGGCCAGATCCCCCAGCCCGCCTGACGCAAGGCTTCCTGAATCACCGGGTGGAGCCCCAGCTCATCCAGCGAATCCAGCCCGTACACCGCCTGCTCCTCGTCCAGCGCCCGCGCACGCCGCCCCAACCCCTCCACCACAGCCTCAACAATCTCCACCGCACTCCACATCCGCGTAGGTTCGGGCTCGCCCGAACGCCCCATCTGCCGATTAAAATCGAAAATCAAAAACCGAAAACCGTTTTTCCGACCGCCCCTCAGAGCTTTCCCAATCCCTCCCACTGATGCGCGTGAATCGCCGCCACCACCCGCTCGGCGGCCTCCACCGCTGCCGAACCCGCTTCCCCATCTACCGCCGGCTTGGCCCCCGTGGCCACCGCCCCCACAAAGCTCCCCAGTTCCGCCGTCAGCGGATCCTGCTCGCCCTCGGGCAGGTCCATGGTCAATTCCTCCACGTGCACCAGCTTCTTGTAGTCCAGGTCGGACAGGTCGCCTCCGCCCGCCAGGCGCTGGCGGGCATCATCCAGGGCCTCCTGGTTGGCGCTCTTGCGGATGATCACGCCCCCGCGGCTCTGGTAGTCCAGGCTCACGTAGGCGTCTTCCGAAAACAGCCGCATCTTGCGCTCGGTCTTGAGCGCCAGCCGGCTGGCCGTGATGTCCGCCACGCAGCCGCTGGCGAACACCAGCCGGGCGTTGGCTACGTCCTCGTGCCGGCCCAGCACGTTGATGCCCACCGCATCCACCCGGGTCAGCGGGCTCTTGGCCAGCATCAGCACGATGTCTAGGTCGTGAATCATCAGATCCATCACCACCCCCACATCCAGGGAGCGGAAGGTCATGGGGCTCACCCGCCGCACCTCCATGAAACGCGGCGTCACCTCCATCGCCGCCACCGCTCGCACCGCCGGGTTGAAACGCTCCGTATGCCCCACCTGCAAGACCACGTGCCGGGCCTGGGCCAGGGCCACCAGTTCCCGGGCTTCGGTGGCCGTGGCCGCCAGCGGCTTTTCCACCAGGCAGGCGATGCCCGCCTCCAGGAGCGGCCGGGCCGCCTCCGGGTGGTGCCGCGTCGGCGTCGCCACGCTCACCGCCCGCACTTCCGGGTGCACCTGAAGCATCTCCTCGACCGTGCCGTAGCCGTGGCAGCCGAATTCCTCGGCCACATCCATGGCCCGCTCCGCATCCGCATCCACCACCGCCGCCAGCTTGGCCGTCGGCAGCTTGCGGTAGGTGCGCACGTGGTGCATCCCCATCCGCCCGATTCCGATCACCGCCACCGGCATGGGTTCCTGCTTGGTTTGCATTTCAACCATTCTACCGCCGCCTGCAGCCGGCGCAGGCAACTTTTCTGACCGGCGGCGGGCATCGTTGCAGGGGCGCGTCGCGCAAAGGCCGGCTTCGGCTCCAGCGGGCCGGCACAGGTCGGCAGCCGGGCGGGCTCGAGCCTGCGCACCCCCGGAATGGGCCCAGCGGGCGGGGCTGGTGGTCTGGTGCCGTGGGGGGGATCGGGTCACCGAACTGGCCTGCCAAGCTCGGGCCCCGCACCACCACAGCACCAAACCACGAATCTGCCGGGCCACTCCGGCCCCGGGCTTGACTTAAGACAAAATGGTGTGTATATTAAATACAGTAATTGCGAAATTACGCAAATGCGTTACATCGCAAGAAACCCCCGGAAGGACCCCTATGGCCCGCCCGCTCAATGACCAGGCCTGCGATCTCATGGGCGACTTCTTCACCACCTTCGCCCACCCCACCCGCATGCGCATCCTCTGCGCCCTGCAGCAGCAGCCCCGCACCGTCTCTCAGATCGCCGCCTACGCCGGCATCGCTCTGCCCAATGCCTCCCAGCACCTGCGCCTCATGCGCGACCGCGGCGTCGTGGCCGCCCGCAAACAGGGCCAGCACGTCCACTACGCCGTCGCCGACCCCCGCTTCATCGAGGCCTTGATGCTCATCCGCGGCGTCCTGGTCGACCAGATGCGCTCTAAGGCCCGCGGGGTGACCACCCCCGCTCGCCGCCCCGCCCCCGAAAAAAACGCCGCAGGCGGCTTGTCCACCCCGGCTCCTACCTCCGTGTGATTCATCCACCCCCACCCGCGGCCGGCCCCCTCCGGGGGGCCGCCCGCCCAGGAGTTTCCCCCATGACCGCCGCTGAACTCACCGCCCTCACTCCCGACAAACTCATTGATGCCCGTGGCACCGCCTGCCCTGGCCCCCTCCTGGAGGCCAAAAAGGGCATCGGCGCCGTCAAAGTCGGCCAGGTGATCGAGGTTAAATCCAACGACAAGGGCTCACGCAAGGATCTGGCCGCTTGGGCCGCCAAGATTGGCCACGAGTTCCTGGGCTTTGTCGAAGCCGAAGGCCACGATCGCCTCTTCGTCCGCCGCAAAAAGTAACCCGATGGGCCCCCCCAAACCGCTGCCCACGGCCCCCTGACCGCTAGTCCCTGATCACTGCCCCCGCGCCGCGGTTTCCGCGGCCGGCACGATACGCTCCCATGAACAGCCCCGCCCCCCATGCCGCCTTCACGCCCAGGATTCTGGTCCTGGCCACGGAAAAGTGCGCCTACCCCGGCGCCGACGCCGTGGGCAAGGCTCACCAGGAATACGGCGCCAACGCCTACGTCCTGCGCGTGCCTTCCCCTGTGCTCCTGCCCGAGGATTTCTATCTGCGCTCCTACGCCCGGGGCATCGATGGCATCCTCATCGCCGCCTGTGGCTCCGACTGCCCGTACCGCGGGGCCTACGACCGCCTGGCCGCCCGCATCGACCGGCTTACCCTGCGCCTGAAGGAAGGGGGCCTGGCCACCGCCCGCCTCCGCCTCACCGCCATCTGCACCGTCTGCATCAAGGCCTACCTCAAGGAGGTCGGCCAACTCGATCAGACCCTGCGCGGCCTGGGCCCCGTCCAGCGCGATATCGCCCGGCAACTGTGGGAGGCCTCGCTCCAGGACCTGCGGGCGGCCGTCAGCACCGCTGCCTGAAACCGAAGGAAACCGCACCCCGGGGCGTGCCTGACAACCCCATGAATACCCCCCAATCCATCCAGCCGTCGCCCAATGCCCTCGTGGTCGGCGGGGGCATCGCCGGCCTGCAGGCCGCCCTCGACCTTGCCGACCAGGGCCACCGCGTCCTGATCGTCGAGCGCCGCCCCAGCATCGGCGGCACCATGATCGGCCTGAGCAAGGTCTTCCCCACCCTCGACTGCGCCAGTTGCATCACCACCCCGCGCATGTCCGCCGCCGCCCATCACCCGAACATCCAGATCCTCACCTCCACCGAGGTCAAGGCCATCGCTTCTGCTTCCGGGGCCGATTCCGGGGCCAAATCCGGGGGCAATTCCGGGGGCAACTCCGGGGGAAACTCCGGGGGCGGTCATGCCGTTACCCTCCTGCATCACCCCACCTTCGTGAACGCCGACAAGTGCATCGGCTGCCGCCTGTGTGAATACGCCTGCACCAGCGAATACCCCGATGCCTTTGAACAGGATTTGGGCGCCATTCGCGCCATTGCCGTTCCCTTCACCAATGCCATTCCTCAGAAGGCCGTGCTGGACCCGCGCTTCTGCTCCACCTGCGGCGCCTGTGCCCGCGTGTGCCCCACGGATGCCATCGAGTACGACCAGCAGCCCACAACACTGACCATCCAGGTCCCCGTGGTCATCGTGGCCTCGGGATTCCAGTTGAACAGCCTCACGCTGAAACCCCAGTACCACGCCGCCTCCAGCCGCAACATCATCTCCCGGCTCACGATGGAGCGTCTTTTTTCGCCGCACGGGCCCTTCGGCCGGGTCCTGCGCCCCTCCGATGGCAAAATCCCCGATTCCGTGGCCTTTGTGCAGTGCGCCGGCTCACGCGACCAGAGCATCGGGGTGCCGTACTGCTCCCGCGTCTGCTGCATGTACGCCATCAAGCAGGCCATGCTCCTCTCGGGCGCCCTGCCCGTGGCCGACATCACCATCTACTACATGGACATTCGCGCCTTCGGCAAGGGCTACGAGCAGTTCTACCAGAACGCCCGGGCCATGGGCATTAACTTCGTCCGCGCCAAGGTCGCCCGCATCGAGCCCGGCGACCACGATGACCTGAACGTCCACATCGAATCCGTCGATGAGGGTGGCCCGCCCCAGCAGCGCCGCCACGACCTGGTCGTCCTGGCCCAGGGCATGGTTCCGCAGTGGGACCCCGCTGCCCAGACGCCGTTGCAACTCGGGGCCGACGGCTTTGTCGCCGTCCCCGATCCCCTGGCCCCTTGCCGCACCAATCACCCGGGGGTCTTCGTCGCCGGCACCGCCGCCGGACCGGCCGACATCGTCGACACCATCGCCCAGGCCGGCGCCGCTGCCATGGAAGCCGGCCGCTTCCTTCGCGCCTTGAGTCCCGCCCCGGCCGCTTTGGCCCCGGCTCCAGCAGGGGAGTCCTATGCCCTCGTCTGATACCCAACCCGTCGCCCAGCCCACGCCAGTTCGGGACCTCCGCATCGGCGTCTACATCTGCCGCTGCGGTGGCAATATCTCCGATGTCGTGGACGTCGAACAGGTCGCCCAGGCCTCCCGGCACCTTCCGGGGGTGGCGGTCGCCCGCATCCACACCTTCATGTGCTCCGATCCCGGCCAGCAGGCCATCAGCGAAGACATCCAGAAGGAAAAGCTCGACCGCGTGGTGGTTGCCTCCTGCACCCCGTTCCTGCATGAACTCACCTTCCGGGGGGCCGTCGCCCGCGGCGGGCTGAATCCCTACCTTTACGAGCACGTCAACATCCGCGAGCAGTGCTCCTGGGCCCACAAGCACGACCCCGCCGGCGCCACCGCCAAGGCGACGCGCCTCATTGCTGCCGCCGTGGGCAAACTGCACCATGTCCGGCCGCTCGATCAGGTCCACCTGCCCAACCACCGCAAGGCCCTGGTCATCGGCGGCGGCATCGCCGGCCTCAAGGCCGCTGCCGATCTCGCCGCCCGCGGCATCCCCGTCCTGCTCGTCGAGGCTTCTGATCGCCTGGGCGGCCGGCTCAACGACTGGGGCCGGGTCTTCCCCAGCGAGCAGCCCGCCCGTGATCTCGTGGCCCGCCTCGTGGATCAAGTCCGCCAAGAGGCCCGCATCGAGATCCTGCTCCAAAGCCAACTCACCGCCGTCACCGGCTTCATCGGCAACTTCCAAGCCACCATCACCGGCCCTCTAGGCCCTGCCGGCCAGGCCCATACCACTCAGGCCACCGTTGGTGTCATCATCGTCGCCACCGGCTTTGCCCCCTATGTGCCCCGCGATGGTGAATTCCTTTACCGCCAAAGCCCCCGTGTAGTCACCCTCCCCGACTTCATCCGCGGTCTGGGCGAGGCCGACCCCCAGGCCCCCAGCCTGCTCTGGCAGGGCCGCGCCGTACGTTCAGTCGCCTTCATCCACTGCGTCGGCAGCCGCCAGCTTGATGGGGTGCACGAGCCCCAGCCCGATGGCCGGATCAACAACTACTGCTCCCGCGTCTGCTGCACCACCACCCTCCAGCAGGCCCTGGCCGTCAAAAGGCAATTTCCGGGGGTCGAGGTCTTCGATCTCCACCAGGACATCCGCACCTACGGCCGCGGCCACGAAGACTACTACATCCAGGCTTCCCAGGCCGGCGTCGTCTTCTTCCGTTACCACGGTGATGAACCCCCGGTCGTTCAGGTCGATCCCGCCGACCCGGATGCGGCCCTGCGCCTCCAATTCAAAGACTACCTCACCTGGGGCGAGGAACTGATCCTGCCCGTGGACCTGGTCGTTCTGAGCGTCGGCATGACCCCCGGAAATGCTCTGGTGGGCGACGGCGATCACTCTCTGGCTCAAATGCTCAAGATCCCCACCGGCGAAGACCGCTTCTACCAGGAGATCCACCCCAAACTCCGCCCCGTCGAGGTGTCGGTTAACGGGGTCCTGCTGGCCGGGGCCGCCCAGGGTCCTATGAATATTCAGGAGGCTCTCTCCGCCGCCGGTGCCGCCGCCGCCAAGGCCAGCGCCATGTTCGTCAAGGATGATGTGGAACTCCACCCCTTCATCGCCGCGGTCGATCCTGAACTCTGCGAAGGCACCGGCCAGTGCCTCACCCAGTGCGAGTACGAAGGCGCCCTGCAACTGGTCGAGCAGGAAATCGCCGGCCAGACCGTCCGCCGCGCCCAGGTCAATCCCGGCCTGTGCGTCGGCTGCGGCGCTTGCGCCGCCGTCTGCCCTCACCGGGCCATTAACGTCAACGGCTGGACCGTCGACCAGTACGACGCCATGGTCGATGGCCTCGTCGCCGACCTGGCCCAGCCCGCCGCGGTCGCCTGATGTCCGAGCGGGCGAGGCTCCCGCCGAGCCGTCCTCCCTCCTCACGAGAATCACCATGCCCCCCAAACCCCTGACCGATACCCAGAAACACGCCCTCACGGCCCTGCGCCAGCGCATGGGCGGCATCAGCGATGCCAAGAAGCAGCACACCCGGGCCCTGAACGCCGCCCGCCAAGCCATCCGCCAGGCCCTGGCCCAGCAGCCCGCCACGGTGCCCGCCGTGGCCCAGGCCATCCACCGGCCTACCCACGAGGTTCTTTGGCATCTGACCGGCATGCGCAAATACGGCCAGATCCAGGAGGCCGGTGAAGAAGAAGGCTACGTCCTCTACACCCTCACGCCCGCCAGCGCATCGCAAAACTGACGAGCCGCGCCCCTGACGGGCCGCGATCCTGAGGGAGCGGTCTTCTGGATGACCCGAAATGAAAGACCGCTCCCTCACGGCTGCGGCTCGTCAGAAGGAAAGACTCCCATGCCCCACGAAATCGACACCAGCCTCATGCACCGCCTTCGCCGCTACGGCGCTTTCGATGTCAGCGCCTGCTTCAACTGCGGTAACTGCACCGCCGTGTGCCCTCTGGCCCGCGACACCGCCGGCTTTCCCCGCCGCCTCATCCGCCTGGGCCAGGTCGGCATGGAAAAGCGTCTCCTGGCGGACGAGCACCTGTGGCTGTGCTATGCCTGTGGGGAATGCAGCCAGACCTGCCCGCGCCAGGCCGATCCCGCTCAGTTCGTGGCCGCCGCCCGCCGCTACGCCATCTCCCGCTACGAACCCACCGGCCTGGCCCGCCTCGCCCTGGGTTCCGCTTGGGGGCAGGCCATCCTTTTCCTCCTCTTCTCCGCGCTCTTCACCCTCCTTCTTCTGTGGCACCAAGGCGACATGAATGGCCGGCAACTGGCCCTCTTCCAGTTCATCCCCGGCCCCTGGATCCACGATATCGGCGTCGCCCTGTTCATCGTCGTCGGCCTGGGCGCGCTGTCCGGCCTGGTCTCCATGGTCTGGCGCTTCCGGCAGGCCCTGCCACCCGAGCACCGTCCCGCCTGGTCCAGCTTGCCCGCCGCTCTTTTTGCCGCCGCCGTGGATGCTCTGGCTCACCTGCGTTACCGCCGCTGTGACTCTGCCGCCGATGCTCCAGCCGCCGGTGGGGCAGCCGTCCCGCCTGGGAATCCCGGGGACCAACCCGCCGCTGAATCCCGGGGCGAATCCCGGGGCGAATCCCGGGGCGAATCCGGGGGCGAATCCGGGGGCGAATCCGGGGGCAAATCCGGGGGTGAATCCGGGGGTGAATCCGGGGGCATGTCCGGGGTTGAAGGACTTGCCCCCAGCGTAATCCGGGGGTGGCTGGTTCACGCCCTGATCCTCTGGGGCTTCCTGGGCATGCTCCTGGCCACCACCCTCGACCTGCTGACCAAACCCATCGGCTCCCCTGAGCCCCTGTGGTATCCCGTGCGTCTGCTGGGCATCTTGTCCGGGCTGGCCTGCCTGGCCGGCCTGACCTTCGTCTTCACCCGCCGTCTCACTCCCGGAAAGGGCCTTCGCAAACCGCCCTACAACGTCACCCGTGCTTCCGACTGGTTTTTCCTGATCCTTCTGGCCGCCACCGTCCTGACGGGTCTCTTGACCCTTCTGGTCGTCTACCTGCCCGGGGCCTCCCTGGCCGCCTACCTCATCTTCCTGATCCACATTGTGCTGGCCATGGACCTGATCGTCCTCCTGCCGCTGACCAAGTTCGCCCAC
>JAJXSS010000002.1 GCA_021784455.1 Planctomycetota bacterium | reverse complement strand
GAGATTATCGGACGGCACGCGGTTAACTCGCGCCCCCTAATAAGCGTTGTCGGCCAAAGGCAGACTGAACGTGAACGTACTGCCCTTTCCAGCCTCACTCTTGACGCTTACCTTGCCTCCGTGGACGGTTTCCACGATCTGCTTCACCAGGTTCAGTCCCAGACCGGTGCCCTTGGCCATCTTCTTGTGTTCCGCCACCCGGTAGAACTTCTGGAACAGGTGGGTCTGGGCCTCAGGTGAAATACCGACCCCCGTATCCTGCACGGCCACGCTGACCAGCCGGTCATGCTCATCCACGTCCACCGAAATCGTGACCTTGCCGCCGTTGGGCGTGTACTTGATGGCATTGCTGATCAGATTCAGGGTGGCCTGGTAGATCATGTCTTTGTCGGCGAAAACCTGGAAGAACAGCGGCGTGGGGACTTCCTGGAGGGCGATCTCCTTGGCCCGGGCCTGCGGCTGCATGACGTCGATGGCTTCCTTGATCAGGGCCGGAATGCTCACGTGCTCGCGCTGCACCTTGACCACCCCCGACTCAATGCGGCTGATGTTGAGGATGTTGTCGATCAGTCGGCTGAGGCGCGTGGCCTCGCTCTGGATGATGCCGTAGAACTCGGCCCGCGTCTGCTCGTCGTGGGCCTCGCCGTCGATGAGCATTTCCAGATAGGCCTTGATGGAGGACAAGGGGGTGCGCAGTTCGTGGGAAACCGAGGAGACGAAATCGCTCTTCATCTCCGCGATTTCCTTCTCGCGGGTGACGTCGCGCAGGATGGTGACCACGCCGCAGGGTTCGGGCGGCGTGCGCCCGGGCTGAGTTACGCTGGCCAGGGCCACATCGAAGACCACCGCCTGGCCGTTGCTGCCCACCTTATGCTCGACGTGCCGGCGCAGGGAGGGGTCGGCCCCTTCACGGGCATCCTTGATGAGCTTGACCAGGATGGAATCGGACAGCACATCGTCGATGGGCCGGTGCAGCGAGGCCTCCAGACCGAATCGCAGGATGCGGGCGGCGGCCTCGTTGGCCAGGGCCATTTCGTTGAAAGCATCGGTGACGATAACCGCATCCGACATGGCGTTGAGGATGGCCAGGGCGTGCTGACGCTCGGCATCGCAAATGCGGAGCTGAATCTCCAGTTCCCGCTTGTGCGTGCCGAGTTGGGCCTGGCGCTGGTGCTGCGCGGCCAGGTACCGGTTGAGCGCCCCGGCCAGATCATTCAAGCCCATGCCGGGATTCGGCAGGGCCGCTGGTTTTTCCGTGCGGGCGGCGGCTTCCACCGCCGCCGTCAGTTGACGGGCGGCGGCCTGAAAGCGGGCCAGAACCAGCAGGTGCGCCAGCCCCCCCACCAGACCGACCGCCAGGCAGGCCAGGACCATGAGCACCAGGATGTACTCATCGGCATGGAGGCTGGGGTGCAGCAGCAGCATCAGCCCTGCCAGAAGCAGGGCCAGCAGGACACCGACCACCAGGCTCAGCCACTTGCCGATGCCCACGTAAGCCTCCCTGTCACGGGCCGCATCACGACCGGCCGGCCTCGGGGCCCAGCGCCGCCAGCAGCTTCTGCGCCTGGACATCCTTGGGGTCGCGGCGCAGGGCCTCCGTGTAGGCCTGGGCGGCTTCCGTGCGCCGGCCTGCCCCCTGCAGGGCCAAGCCACGCAGAATCACCGGCCCCGCATCCGTCGGGGCCAGCTCGGCCGCCTTGTCCAGGTTGTGCAGGGCGGCGGGGAGATTGTTCTGTTTCTCCTGGGCCAGAGCAGCCAGGACGTAGGCGTCCGGCCGGCGCGGATCCAGGGCGATACAGCGGCCGGCAGCCACCTCCGTGCCGCTCGCATCGTGCATGGCCCAGGACACCGCCGCCAGCTTCAGCCAAGCCCCGGCATCCCCGGGATCGGCCTGGGTGATGGCGATGTAGATGCCGCGGGCGGCCGGCAGACGTCCAACCGCCTCGTAGGCGGCTCCCAGCAGCTTCTGCAGGTCCCAGCGCTTGCTGTTTTCCGGGCGTGCGGTCAGGTCTTCCAGGTTCTGGATGCACTGGTTGTACTGGCCCGCCTCGTACTGAACGATGGCCATGTTCTCGATGATGTGCTGATCATCGGGCTTCAGCAGGGACGCCTGGCGGAAGGCCTCGGCCGCCTGGGGATACTGCCGTTTAATCATGTAGAGCTGGGCCATGGCCAGGCGGACCCCGGCGTTCTGGTCGAAATAGCTGAGCTTTTCCTGCAGCAGTTTCAGGGCCTCGTCAGTCCGGTTGAGGGTGGCCAGGGTTTCGGCCACAGCCAGCAGATAGGCCGGATCCTGCGACTTGAACTGGTAGGCCTTCTGATAGTCCGCCAGGGCCTGATCATAGCGCTGCCAGCGCTGGAGCACCAGGCCCCGGTAGTAATACGGTTCCGGGAAGCTCGGATCGAGGTCGATGGCATGAGTCAGGAGCTTGTAGGCTTTCTCCAACTCACCGCGTTCCACAGCCACCCGCCCCGCCAGCAGGAAAAGACGCGGGTTCTGGTCATCCACCGCCAGGGCATCGCCCAGACTCTTGTCGGCCTGATCCAGGTCTCCCGTGTCGAACTGGCGCTGGGCCATCTGCAGCAGCAGCCGCGAACGTATCTCGTGCCAGCGCTGGTTGGCAGCCTTGACTTCCTTCTGGTGCTCGCTGGTCACGGTGCCGGGCTGGCAGCCGGCCAGCACCAGCAGGGCGAGGGCTCCGATCAGGGCGCTCACAATTGTGCGCAGGGAATGCTTCATAGCGTCATCTCCTTGGTCAACTCCCCTCTCCTGGGAGTTCCCGCCCGGCGGACCCGCCGGAGATCGGGCCGCCGGTCAAGGGTCAACGGTCGTCTACCGGGGTGATGGGGACGGTCTGTTCTGAAGCGGCGGGCTGCGTGGCCGGGGGATCCTGGCCCACGGCGGTCCGTCCGGCGGCCAGGACCTCCTGCATGGACGGCGGCGCCGCAGCCGCCGCCGGGGCTGGGGCGGCAGAGGCCGAGTCCGCCTGCGGAGCCGACGGAGTCGGTATCACGCTCACGCGGGCCGCAGGAGCAGGCTGGGTGGCCGGCGGGGCCACGCTGACCGCGGCCGGCTGGGTGGCCGGAGCCTGGCTCAGCGGCGCCGGTTGCGCACTGGCGGTCCCGAGCCGGGCCGGCTGGGTAGCCGGGGCCTGGGCATGCGGCTGGGCCGCGGGGGAAGGAGCCGGGGCCGGCTTCTTCTTGTCCAGCTCAAGCTGCTTCTTGACCATGACGTCGATGGCATCCTTGAGCACGCCGGTGTAGGCCGGCGTCTCGCGCCGGGCGGTGATCTGGTCCTTCAGGCGGCGGGCTTCGATCAGCGTCGGGTCCAGGGTCAGGGCCATATCCGCCGCCCACAGGGCCTTGTTCTTCTCGCCCTTCTCGTAGTAATCCATGGCATCGCGCATGTGGGCCGAAACCAGCTTGCTGCGCGACCAGGGCAGCAGGCCCTCGCGGGCGCCGATGCGGGCCAGATCCGCCGAATCACGGGCGCGGTCACCGGCGGCATACAGGGCCTCATCCTTCACGATGGTCGGGGTGATCAGGAAGATGTACTCGTTGCGGTCCACCGTGTCGCTCTGGCCCTTGAAGGCCGCACCCAGCAGGGGCACATCGCCCACGCCCGGCACCTGCTTGCGCTGGACGTTGGTCTTTTCCTTGAACAGGCCGCCCAGAATGATGGTCTGGCCTGAGTGCACCATCACGTTGGTGGTCAGTTCCTCGGTGGATTCATTGGGCAGGGCCACGTTGGTGGTACCAAGCTGGGTCACACTGCCGTCGGAAATCGAGGGCTGAACTTCCATGCGGATCATGCCGTCATCGCTGATGAACGGCCGCACGGTGAGCTTGGTGCCGGTCTCGAGGAAGTCCACGGTCTGGGTGGTGGAAGTCTGGGTCTGGGTGGTGGACAGGTAACCATCCTTGTTGCCCACCAGCAGGCTGGCCTTCTGGCGATTGAGGACCAGCAGCTTGGGGTTGGCCAGGGTGGTGGTGTCGGTCACGCTGTCCAGGGCGTCCACGAAGGCCGCGATGTTGTTGTTGAGGATGCCCACGCGGAAGCTCTGATCCGTCGAGTTCACGATGTTCTGCCACTGCACGGCCTGGGCATTGCCGGTGATCTGGCCGCCGACCATGTTGGCGATGGTGTTGGCCGGGCCCAGAGCGGCGCTGGGGAAGTCGCTGAGGCCGAAGCTGGCCAGGATCGTCATGTTGACGCCGAAGGCATTGTTCTCCGACAGGTCGGATTCCAGAACCGTCGCCTCAATCAGCACCTGTTTGGGCCGCACATCCAACTGCTTGATCACCTGCATGATCTGGTCGACGTTCTCGGGATAATCGCGGATGACCATGGTGTCGGCATGGGCATAAGTGTTGGCCCCGCCGTCGGAGGTGCTGGGCGAAAAGCCCGCACCCACGGCGCCCGACAGGGTGATGGCCCCGGCCGAGGACAAGAGCGGTGTGACGAAGGTGGAGGCGTCGGCGGCGCTGATGTAGTTCAGCCGCACAACCTTGGCGATGGTGTGCCGTTCGGCGGCCTGAATCTGCTTCAGCTCCGCAGCGGTATAGACGTAGATGAAATTGCCCTTCTCCAGGTAGCCGTAGCCGTTGGCGTGCAGCAGGGCATCCAGGGCCTGGTAGAAGTCAACGCCGTACAGGTCGGCGGTCACCGTGCCCGTGACATTCTTGCTGACAATGATGTTGCGCTGAGCCTGGATGGACAGAAGCTGCAGGATGCGCGTCAGATCCTGGTCCTTGACGTGCAGATCAATCTGCCCGAAGGAGCCGACCTTCACCGCCGTGGCATCCAGGGACCGGCCCTGGGTACCCGCCTGGCCGCCAAAAATGGACCGCGGACTGGACGGGGTTACCGGGACCGCCGGGCTTGCCGGGATTGCGGCGTCGGCCCCGATTGCCCGGTCACTATAAACCCACCCCAGGGTGCAAAAAAAAACGATGCCGATCACATACCTTTTCATACCGGACTCCTGCGCTGAGCGCGTGCCTCCCGGTTTTCCTTGAAGTTCACATTTCCAACCGAACCTGGACTCCATCCATTTCCACAATGACCTTGCGGTCGAGAATCCGACGAACTGTAAAGCCCGCGATCTTGTCCCCCGGGCCCACCAGTTGGCCGTTGATCACGGCCCGGGGGTGGGCCCCCACAATCGTGGTCTGAAGCTTCAGGCTGCGGGCGGCTTCCGTCACGATCTGGGCTTGTTGGGAGTTATCGACCGTCGACGCGGGTGACTTTGCCGCCCCCGCCAATTGTGCCCCCGGTTTCTGCGTGGCGTAGTGCGAATCGGCAAAGGCGAAGAGGTCGCGCCCCAAATCCTGCGTCAGATTGACGCGGACGACCGGGCGGTCCGATAAGCGGGCCGAGCCCTGGGCGCTGGCGCTCGGCGGCGGGCTGAGGGTCTGAGCCTGGGCCGGCGCCGGCGTCGCGTGCCAGTACAGGTGCACCCACAACACGACCGCTACCACCACCAACACGGCCGCGATGGCCATCTTGCGCTGTTCAGCCTTGAATGAGGCCCAGGCCCGGCGGATGGTCGGACTCATGGCTTGCCCTCCTGGCGGGCGGTCGGGGTCGGGGTGAAAAACAGTTCCATTTCCAGCGAGACCGCGACCGGCCGATCCGTGCGCGAGGCATCGTTGGCCAGGCTCAGACGGACCACCCGGGCCAGACGCGGCATGGACTCGATCTCTTTGACCAGCGCAAACGCGCTGGGAAAGCTGGCGCGAAATTGCAGAGTTAGCGGCAGAATCGCGTAGTGCGGTTCGGACCTCAGGCTCCCCGTCACAATCTGCTGATCGGTCAGGTGCAAGGCCTCCATGCGGGCGCTGAGGTACTTGAGGGCCTCGGCCAGTTCATCGGGCTGGGACAGGTGCTGGGCCGAGGCATCCAGCGTGGACTGCAGATCGGCCACCTGGCGGGCCAGCCCGGCCAGATCGGCGCTAGGCCCATCATCGTTCTGAATCTCCTGCTGGGCGAGGGCAATGCGCCGGCCCAGGGCCTGCTCGCGGCGGTACTGGGGCCACCAGGCCCCCACGGCGAACACGACGGCCCCTGCGCAGATCAACACCGCCACACGGGCCTGATCCCGTTCAATGCGCACGGGCCACCCCCTCCGCCGTGCGCGGCAGGTACCGGCAGTCCAACGGCACATCCATCTCCATCCGGAAATTACGCACCGTCAGATCGCCCATCTTCTGGGATCGGCAGTACAGGAGCTTGACCGAGGTAAACAGCGGGAAATCCGTGGCCCGACCTACCAAGTCGGCAACATCCCCATCGTTGGGAGCCACCCCATCCAGGGCCAGATGCACCAGAGGCGGGCCCCGGCGCGGGGGGCCGCTGCCCCCGTGGGCCGCGGTCGGAGCCGGGCCATGGCTGTCGGTCAGCCTCAGTTCCAGCAGGGTCAGGGCGGGTGGCATAACGCGCGACAGCGCGCTGACGATCTGCGTGTAAGACGCCGCCGGCCGCAGTTCGCGATCCACCGCCAGACGGTTCTGCAGAAGGGCTTTCTGTCGCTGTAGATCGGCCAACTGCTGAGCCTGCAGGTGCAGAGCCGAGGCCTGGGCCTCCAGGCTCCGGGCGTACTGATTCAAGCGCATCAGGTTGCCCTGGCGGGCCGCAAACCAGCCCACCAGCAGCAGCCACGCCACCCCCAGCAGCACGCCCTGACGGACCACGCGTCGGCGGTGACCCTGGCGCTTCAGGAATTCCGGAGGTAGAAAATCAATCTCGCTCATGCGGCCCTCCGTTGCGCCTGACGGGCTGGCGGACGCAGACAGAGCCCGGTGGCCACCGACCAGGCCGCCAAGCTCTGGGCCGGCACGCCTTGGTTCAGCAGCAGAGCCGGATCAATCGCCACCAGCGGCTGGGCCGGCGCCACCTGCAGGCTGGCCTCCTGGGTCAGGGCTTTGATCAGACTGGGTTCACCGGCTTCGCCCCCCGCCAGCAGGACCTGTTCCGGACGCCGCCCACGAAACGTCACCCCGTAATAGCGCAGGCACAGGCCCACTTCGCGGACCAGTTCTTCCACCAGGGGGCGCAGGGCCTCGAAGACGGCTCGTTCCACGCTTTCCCGGCGGTCGGAACCAAAGAGCGGCGGGCTTGCAGCCGCAGGTTCTTCCCGGCGCAGGCTGCTGCGGATATGCGCCGCATCGGCCAGAGGCAGGTTCAGCTTGGTCGCCACGGTCTGGTCGAAGCGGCCCCCACCGATCTCGATGGTCTTGTAGAACACAATGCGCCCCTGGCGCACGATAAGGACTTTGGAAACCCCGAAACCGACATCCAGGATGAAGCGGGCGGGAGCCTCCTCTTCCGGGGCGCTGCTGTCGGTCGACGCCCCCGGAAGAGCCGCACCGGTTCGAGCCAGAGCCCGGGCCAGGGCGCTGGGCGCGGCATCGATGGCCAGGGGCACCAGGCCGGCGGCACGCAACGCCGCGACATGCTCCGTCACGGCGCTGGCCTCAGCCGCCATTACGATGATTTCCTGACGCGCCTCCTCCCCCTGGCGGACTTCCCCCGCATCATAGAACTGCACGATCAGCTCCCCGGCATTGGCGGAGGCATGGGCCGGACGCATGCGTTCCTTGGCTTCCCACTCCACCGCCGTGCGCATTTCTTCGTCGGGCATACGCGGCAGGCGCACGCTCTTGTACTGCACGCAGGCCGAGGGCAGGCAACTGACGACCTTGCGACCGCGGAACCCGCCCTGCGCCAACAGGCCCTTGAGCAGCTCCACCAGCGCGGTGTGGCGATCGGGCCCCTGGGCCGGCAGATCGGCCGGAAGCGCCGCCTCCGCGGCGGCCGCCACCGCCCACTCCTGCTTGCCGCACCCTAATTGCAGAAGACGGACGCTGCGCGTCCCGAAGTCCAGCCCCAGGGGGGTGCGTGAGGATGCCAGTATGCCTCCAAACACCGAATGGATCTCCCTTCTCGGTCCGCGTTTACTGCCCCGACAGGTCACAGATGGTGACCCGGCCGGTGATATCGGTTACGTCGATCTCGTACTTATGCCCGCCCCCGCTGATCTGCACGGCCCCGCCCACCAGAGGGGTGCCCAGCGGGTCGAATTCCAGTGTGGCCTGACCGCCAAAGGCGGCCGAGACGAGCGTGACACCGGAAAAACGGCTGTCCGTACTGAAATCCACCAAAAAGCTGCCCCGCCCGGCGGCCTCGGATGGGTCCAGCAGCGTGCCGGAGGCATCCGTCAGTTCGTAGCTGTTGTGGGCTGTGTCGAAGACCACCCGGCGGTTGGCTTGGCGGGCGATGGCATCATTCTGGGCATACAACATGTCGGAAACGATCATGCGGGCCGCCGCCTGCAGGCTCATGGTGCTGCCCTGAAGCATGGCCGGCACCACCATCGCCGCGGCGATGCCCATGATGGCGACTACCATCAGCACCTCCACCAAGGTGAAGGCACCCCGGTGCAGGATTCGACGTGGCTTGCTCATATCCTCAAGTCCCTTGCCCCGATTCAATGGCCTTTGTCGTCCCCCGGCGCGTTTTCCAGCCGCACCCGTGCCTGGCCGGACTTGAACAGTCTCGTAAGTTCTTCGACCTTCTGATTGATGCTCTTAAGCTGGTCGATCTGGGCCGCCCGCTGGGCGCCGGGGTCGGTCAGCCCTTGGGCCCGGGCCGAGGCCGTCAGGTCGACCGCCGGGTTGGACCACATCGTCCACAACACGGCCGTCAACAGAACAGCAATGAGACTCAGAACCACATTCAGGTAGGTAAGGCTTCGCATAAGGACCTCCATCAGGTAGGTTCGGGCGGGCCCGAACATTTGGCGTAGCCGGGGGGACTGGCCCGCCGCTGGGACCATCTCTGGTCCCGGACGCGGGGGCCGGCCCGGCCGGCCTAATAGTCGAAGTACGCGGTGCCGGCCGCATCGTGGCCGGTCACGTTGGCCGCAAGGATGCCCGTGGAGGGCTGGTACAACCAGCCTTCCGCGCCGACCGGCTGGTCGGGAAACGTCGCGGAACGGCCCAGGAAGCGGATTTCCCCGCTGCCGTTGATGCTGTTGACGGGGACGCGGGCCAGGTAAGGCCCCAGGTGGTGGGCGGCATCTTTCACCGGGGAGACCCGCCCCAGATCGTCGGTGTACTGGGTCATCTGGGCCGTGAAGGCATCCAGGGAGAGCGGTTGCGTGGGGTCGCCATTGAGGTAGCCCGGGGCCACGCCGTGGTGTTCCGCGCGGTAAATGAGAATCTGGTCGCGCAGGTGCGTGACATCCTGTTTCAAGGCGCGGTCGTGGGGGGCTTCGGCGGCCAGGATGGCCCGCGGCACCACCAGGGCCGCCAGGGCGCCCATGACCGCCACGACGGTCAGGATTTCCAGCACGCCGGAGCGGTGACGCGGTCCGGGCCCGGGCTCCTCGATTTCAACCGGGGCCTGGCCCACCGGCCGCCGGCCCGAGGGGATCGCCCCGGCGGACGGGGCTTGAACGGACACCGGCGAGAGCAAGGGCGGCGAGCCCCCCTCGCCCGTTTCGGCGTCCAAAATGGAGCGCGGCGTCCGCACCGGGGTGAGCCTTTCCGTGCCTGGCGCTTCGGCCCGCCGCCATCGGCACTGTGTCATCGGCGGGCTTGAAAAAGGCCACTCCGGTCGTTAGAGCGGAGTGGCCTGAAGTTGCTGACCAACGCTTGCCGCTTAGTAGGTGGCGATGTCGTTGGTGTTCGTCAGGTTCACTTCGGTGGCCTTGGTGGCCGCGATTACTCCCTTGACCTGGCCGTTGGTGTTGTCATACACCCAGCCCGTACCCGCCACACCCGCCGGCAACGGGTCGGCCTGGCTGACCGTCGAGCTGTTCTCGAAGGGGTTCACCGGGGCCTGTTGCAGGTAGGGCCCGTACACCACCGGGCTGTTGTTGGCCGGCTTGGTGGCATGCACCGTACCGTCGATTTCAGTGTATTCGGTCATGGGCGTCCAGTCGGTGCTCAGGTCAGGGTAGGTGCCGTTGTGCTGCACCTGATACAGCTCGAGCTGGCTGCGGATGCTCTGGAGCTGTGAAATCAGGCTGGAAGCCCGGGCGCTTTCGCTGGCATTCGTGAACTGAGGAATCACGATTGCCGCCAAAATGCCCAAAATCACCACCACGATCAGAATTTCGACCAGCGTGAAACCCTTGCGTGCCTTGCTCATTGCCATTTCTCCTCTGTTAGGCGTGACCATCCAAACCCGTTGTGCTGCGGCGGGTTCACACGAACCCGAACTCCCTGCAATTTCCCCGGGCCTCGCCCGGGGCGTTCCTTCCTCTCATCGTCCGTTGCCAGCCCCTGCTTAACTTGTCGGCCTCAATTTCCTCACTTTCCTTTCTTGCCGGCTCCGCCCATGGAGCCGGGCTTACCCATGCTCTCCTACCAAACGATTCAACGCCGACCGGAACAACCCCGCGCAGCAGATTTCGTCGCCTCGGGCCGACCCGGCTCTTGCCCAGACGCTACAGGCTCCCCTCGAAGCCCGCGGGGCCGGTGTATTTAAGGATGGGCGGCGTCTTCCCCCCGTTAAGCAAGAGCCCGCGCGATCCGATGTAAAGGTGGGCAAGCTGGGGCGAATCCGCCGTTCGCCCGGCCTGCGCCGGCCCCGGGCGGGGCAGCGCCATTCAAGGACCTCACCATGAGCCGTACCATCGTCACCCCCAGGCCGGGTACCACCGACAACAACGCCAAGCTGGTTTTCACCACCGGGGAAGCCGCGGAAATCTGCAAGGTGTCTCAGCAGACCATCATCCGCTGCTTTGATGCCGGCCGGCTCAAAGGCTTCCGCGTGCCCGGCAGCCGCTTCCGCCGCATCCCCCGCGATGAACTCATCCGCTTCATGCGCGAAAACAACATCCCCACCGACGAACTCGAAGGCGGCAAGAAGCGCATCCTGGTGGTGGATGACGATGACCAGATTGTGGAGTTGTTCGTGGATGTGCTTTCCCGCGATGGCCGCTTCGAGATCAAGACGGCTTCCACCGGCTATGACGCGGGGCTGATGACTACTCAGTTCCGCCCCGATCTGCTGCTGCTGGATTACATGCTGCCGGACGTCAACGGCAACGTGGTCTGCCGCACCATCCGCCAGAATCCCGAGCTGTCGGCCATGAAGATCATCATCGTGTCCGGCGTGGTCAAGCAGGACGAGATCGACGACCTGCTGAAGGCCGGAGCCGATGAATTCGTCAAGAAACCGTTCAACATCGAGAGGCTGGTGGCCCGCATCGGCGAGCTGCTGGCGGTGTGAAGACGTTCACGCGTTGCTTGGGCAACTGGTCCATTCGCCGGAAAACGCACGGCTGTCGGTCGAACCGGCGAGTGGGCGGATGAGCGAGCTGAGGAATAAAACGATTTGGCGGTTCTTCCATGACGACCCTGCCCATGAATCCCGTGCTGGCCCCGGCCGATCCGGCCAAGACGCGGCGCATCGAGCTGATCCTGCGCCAGATCGACGGTCTGCCGACGCTGCCGGCCGTGGCCATGCGTCTGCTGGCCCTGACCAGCGATGAACAATCGGAAGCCAGCCAGGTCGTCGAGGTCCTGCGCTGCGACCCCGCCCTGACCAGCCGCATCCTGAGCATCAGCCGGCGGGCCGACCTGGGCCTGCGCGAGGAGGCCGTCACCCTGGACAAGGCCGTGGTGCTGCTGGGCTTCACCGCCGTGCGCAACGCGGTGCTGTCCATCAAGGTGTTCGAGATGTTCCGGTCCGACCCCCGGCCGGAAGTCGCAAGCACCGAGCCGCAACCGGACGCCACGGGCGCAGGCGTCGCGCCGGGGCATCCCGGCACGGACCTGGAGCTGGACCGCCCGGCGTTCTGGCGGCACTGTCTGGCCACGGCCCTGGCGGCCGAGCAACTGGCCAAACTGGACCCGCGCCACCAGCTCAATCCCGACGAAGCATTCGTTTGTGGCCTGCTGCACGACATCGGCAAACTGGCCCTGGACTTCGTGCTGCCCAAGAGCTTCGGCCGCGTGGTCGAACTGGTGGCCCTGAACCAGGGCAACATCGCCGAATTCGAGCGGCGCATCATCGGCATTGACCACCATACGGCCGGCAAACGCCTGGCCGAACAGTGGTGCCTGCCCCACCTGATCCAGGACTGCATCTGGCTGCACGGCTGCCCCTACGAACTTCTGCCCAAACTCGAACACCGGCGCATGGTGGGTCTGATCAGCCTGGCCGATCTGGTGGCCCGGCGCATGCATCTGGGTTACAGCGGCAATTTCAGCTTTCCGCAGGAGGAAGGTGCCTTGGCCCGGGCGCTGGAGCTGCCGGCCGATGCCTCCAACCGCATCGGCGACGGCCTGCACACCCTGCTGGAAGCGCGCTGCCGAACCCTGGGCCTGGACGAGCAACCCTCGCGCGAGCTGTTCCTCCAGTCCATCCAGCAGGCCAACCAGATGCTGGGCCGGCTGAACATGGCCCTGGAGCGGCGCGGCCGCCTGGGCCAGCGGCAGACGCAGCTTCTGGATGCCATCGTTGCCTTTCATGGCGCGGCTCTTCCGGGCCGCAGCGTCGAAGATGTGCTGAGCCAGGCCGTGGTCAGCGCCACCTCCGTGCTGGGACCGGGGTACTACGCGATGGTGTACCAGGCCTCCGCCCGGGACCAGTGGCTGGTCTGCCAGTACAACGCGGAGGGCCGGCCGACCCACAGCCAGTTCATCCCGCCGCCCAGCACCTGCCCCGACCTGTCGCGTCTGGACGCCGCCCAACCCGCCTCGCTCAATCTCATGGGCATCATGCCCATCCTGGCCGACTGCCTGCCCCAGGCGCCCGATCTGCGCCAGTTGCGCATCCTGCCCTTGGGCTCGGGCTGGGGCACGGCGGCCCTGCTCATCCACGACCGGCCGAATCTGCCTCCCTGGACCCAGTTGCAGGCCCTCACCCACAGTTGGGGCGCAGCCATTGCCGCGGCCGGGCAATACGACGGGGCCCGGCGCCTGGGCGAACAACTGGCCCAGGCCAACAGCGCCCTGGCGGAAGCTCAGGATCGCCTGCTGCAATCCGAATCCCTGGCCCGGCTGGGCGAGATGGCGGCCGGAGCCGCCCACGAAATGAACAATCCGCTGGCGGTGATCTCCGGCCGGGCCCAGCTCCTGGCCCAGATCCTGCCGCGCGACAGCAAGGAACAGCAGGCGGCCCGCACCATCACCGAACAGGCCCACCGCCTGTCCGAGATGATCTCGCTTATGCGTCTGCGCGCCGAAACCCCGCAGGCCCAGCGCCGGCCGCAGAACCTCCGCCCGCTGCTGGAGGAAGCAGTCAAAGAGGCCCAGGGGCGATTCACGCCGGGGCCGGTGCCCGTGGCCGTGCAGGTGAGCGTCCAGCCCGCACCCCTGACGGTGCCCGTGGATGCCGGCCAACTGCGGACCGCCGTGGCCGAACTGGTACACAACGCCCTGGGATCCCAGCCGCATAATCCGGTACGCCTCAGCGCCCGGTTGGAGGCTGGTGGGGCCATTCTGGTACTGGAAATCAGCGACGACGGCCAGGGGATGGACAGCCATACGCTGGCCCATGCCATGGACCCGTTTTTCAGCAGCAAGGCCGCTGGCCGCCAGCCGGGGATGGGGCTGCCCAAGGCCCAGTTGCTGGCCGCCGCCCACGGCGGACGGGTGGAGTTGCGCAGCCAGGTAGGCCAGGGCACAACGGCTGTGCTGCTGATTCCCCTGGAGACTCCGAACTCGGATCCGGCCTGAAAGCCAGGCGGCCCGGCCGGAGCCGGCGGAACTTGATCCGCTCGGGCGGACGGCCGATACAGATTGAGGTACGGGCCTGGCCGGGGATTGCGGAACGATCACACGCATGACTTTGGCAACGGCAGGCAGGAGAAAGCAGTGACCCGGCAATCTTCCACCGCTTCCCGACGAACTCCCGTGGCGACCCCCGCCGGCTCCCAGGGCCGGCCCCTGCATGTGCTCATCGTGGATCGCGACGAATCCCTCCGTCCGACCCTCGAGACTTGCCCCAGCGTGCGCGGCCAGCACCTGCACTTTGCCTCCACGCTGGCCCAGGCTCGGGTATTCCTCACCTCCCAGCCGATTAACATCATGCTGGTTGAGCCGCAGACGGTGGATGGGGCGGCCATGAAGCTGGCCCGCGAAGTCCTGGCCCACCGGTCCGGCGCCCAGGTTATCCTGCTGGTGCAAGATGCCACTTCGCCGGTGGTGGTCGAGGCCATGCGGGCCGGGATCACCGATCTTCTGACCAAGCCGCTGGACCCGCGCGATACGGAGGAACGTCTGCACCTGGCCATGGAACGGGCCCGGGCCCATCGCCGCGTACACAACCGCGTTCGCAACCTGCGCAAGCTCTGCCGCAGCCTGGATCAGGCCCGGCAGGAGATCGCCCAGCAGGTGGACACGCTGTGCAACGACCTGGTCAACGCCTACCAGGAACTGGCCCAGCAGATGCAGCAGGCCATCCAGTCCAGCGAGTTCAACGCCGCCGTCCGGTCCGAGCTGGATCTGGAGCAGTTCGTGCGCAAGCTGCTGGAATATGTTCTGGACAAGGCCGGACCGACCAACGCCGCCGTGTTCCTGCCCTCCGGCGGCGACGAATACGCCCTGGGCGGCTACATCAATTACGACTGCAGCCAGGACTCGCCGGATTTTCTGCTGCAACACCTGGGTGATGTGCTGGCCCCGCAACTGGCTGAGCGCGAGGGGGTGGTTCACCTCACGGACAACCAGGCCCTGGTGGACCTAGTGGGTGAGGGCTGGCATGCCTTGGAAGACTGCCACCTGGCCGCCATCACCTGCCGGCACGAGCAGGAAGCACTGGCGGTGATTGTGCTGTTCCGCAATCACGCGCAGGCCTTTGATGAAGAAGTGCTGGAGACGCTGTCAGCCATCGCGGACACCGTCGGCACCAGCCTGGCCCGGATAATCCGGGTGCATCATCGGCACCTGCCCGAGAAGTCCGATGAAAGCGACACTCCCGGCTTGGAAGCGGCCTAACCTTGAATCATATAAACACATTGTTTATATGATATTATATCTATAAGAATGCAGGCATTATCTTTTTCGCAGCCCGGCAGGGTCTCCGGCGCACGGTGGTACACTGTCGGGCATGGCCAAAAAGCAGAAAATCCATCGGGCCCCCACCTCTCCCCAAGGCCAGATTCCCAAGCCCTGGGAACACGCCAAGGCCGGTGCCGGCAGCGCCTCGGATCCCCTGGCCGCGCGATTCGTCGCGTCGCTGGCCTACGACAAGCGCCTCTACCGGCACGACATTGCCGGGTCGCTGGCCCACGCGGCCATGCTGCGCCAGGTGGGCCTCCTGAGTTCGCGTGAACTGCGTGACATCGAGCGCGGGCTCAAAGAGATCGAAGCCGAAATCAATCGCCAGGGCGAAGCCTGGGAGGGCTGGAACATCGACCTGGAGGATGTGCACATGTGCATTGAGGTCGCCCTGATCCGCAAGATCGGCGACCCGGGGCGCAAGCTGCACACCGGCCGCAGCCGCAACGACCAGGTGGCCCTGGATCTGAAGCTCTGGCTGGCCAGCGCCACCCAGCAACTCCTGGAAGCCCATCAGGACCTGCTGCGTGCCTTTCTGGATCTTGCCCAGCGTGATGGGCAGGTGGTCATGCCCGGATACACCCACCTGCAGCGGGCCCAGCCCATCGTGGCGGGCGGCGAAATCCTGGCTTGGATGGCGGCCCTGGACCGGGCGGCCGGGCGGTTGATCGGGCTGGCCGTGGTCAACCGGGCCAACCCCCTGGGCGCCGGGGCCGTGGCCGGTTCCTCCTTGCCCCTGAACCGTCAGGCCACTGCCGAGGCCCTGCACGTGGGCCCGCCATCGGATTCAGCCATCGACGCCACCGCCAGCCGCGATGCGGCCGTCGATTTCGTGTACAGCCTGGCCATGACAGCCATGACCCTGTCGCGCTGGGCGGAGCAGTGGATCCTCTACGCCTCCAGCGAATTCGGCTTCATCATCCTGGACGGCAAGTACACTACCGGCTCCTCCATGATGCCCCAGAAGCGCAATCCGGACATGCTGGAACTGATTCGCGGGCGCTGCGGCGGCGTCTATGGCCACCTGGTGGCGCTCTTGACCATGCTCAAAGGCCTGCCCCTGGGTTACAACCGCGACCTGCAGGAGGACAAGCGGCACGTGTTTGCCGCCTACGATCTGGTGCTGGACTGTCTGGCCATGGCCACGCGGATCGTCGCCACCACCCGCTTCAACGCCCCGCGCATCACCGCGGACCTGGAGCGCGGATTCCTGGACGCCACCAGCCTGGCCGAGTACCTGGTGACCAAGGGCGTGCCCTTCCGCACGGCCCATCAGATTGTGGGCAGCCTGGTACGCACCTGCGAACTGCGCGGTCTGGACAGCCTGGCCCAGTTGGCCCTGGAGGACTGCAATGCCGCCTGCGCCCTGGCCAAGCAGCCCAAAGTCGTGGGCCGCGATGTGCTGGACTGGCTGGGTCCCCAAAACGTCGTGGAGCGCTACCGCACCCACGGCAATGCCGGGCTGGCCGGAGTAGCCGAGTTGCTTCAGCAATGGCAGGCCCGCCTGGCGGTGCCGGCCGGCCCGGCCGCGACCCGGCCGGGGGCCAGATCCGCCGCCGGGCCCAAACCCGCCCGGCCCGCCCGCCGGTAGCCCGCGGGGCGTGGAAACTCAGCCTCGGGCGCAAGCCTGGGAAAATTCGCCGGCATGGTATTCGTCTTGTTCGTCTGTTCCGGGAGCCCCGCCACGGGCGATGGATGTGCGGACTGACTTATGTCCTTGATTCTCACAGTTCTGAAAGGTCCGGATAAGGGCAAGCGCTTCGTGCTGCCGGACAATGAGCCGCAGATGATCGGGCGCTCCAGCGAATCGCTGCCGCTGACCGATCAGACCATCTCGCGCCGCCACGCCGAGCTGACCCCCGATGAGGGCCGCTGGTTCATCAGCGACCTGCAGAGCGCCAACGGCTCGTACGTTAACGGGCAGCGGGTCATGGAACGGCGGCTTCTGCAGGCCGGCGACCAGATCCGCACCGGCAACACCGTGTTCGTGTTCGGCCGCGAGCTGCCCCGCGAGGGCAGCCACCCGGGCGTGCGTCTGGCCCGGCCCGGCGAACTCGACTCCCACGTCGAGGCCACCGCCGCCAGCAACGAAGACTCGATGATCATGGCCGTGCCCGAGCCCACCGAGGCGGCCGTGTTCCAGCTCAAGGTCATCTACGAGATGACCCAGCTCATCGGCACGGTCACCAATCGCTCGCAGCTCCTGGAACGCACGCTGGACGTGGTGTTCGATTATTTCCAGGCCGACCGCGGCTTCATCCTGCTGATGGAAGGCGCCCAGCCGCGCTGGCAGCCGGTGGCGGTGCGCCACCGCATGCCGCTTAAGCAACCCAGCCCGGCCCCTATCACCGTCAGCCGCACCATCGTCAATCACGTGCTCAAACGCGGAGAGGGCGTGCTGTCCTCCAACGCCATGGCGGACAAGCGCTTCGCCTCGGGGGAAAGCGTGCAGCGCTATGGCATCCGCTCGGCCCTGTGCGCCCCGATCCGCTTCAAGGACAACACCTTCGGCGTCCTGTACCTCGACAGCCAGATCGCCAACTACACCTACACCGAAGACCAGTTGCGGCTGCTGACGGCCGTGGGCGTGCAGATCGGGCTGGCCTTGAACAATGAAAAGCTCTACGCCGAGCGCGTCCAGCGCGAGCGCCTGGCGGCCGTGGGCCAGACGGTGGCTTCGCTGTCGCACTCGGTCAAGAACATCATCCAGGGCCTCAAGGGCGGGGCCGAGGTGGTGGAGCTGGGCCTGCGCAAGCAGAACATGAGCATTGTGCACAACGGCTGGGATATCGTGGCCCGCAACCTGGACCGCATCTCCCAGCTCACCATGAACATGCTGGCCTTCTCCAAGCAGCGCCGCCCGGAGCTGGAGATGACCAACCTGCACGCCCTGCTGGAAGAAGTGATCGAGCTGGTACAGCACCAGTTCGACGCCAAAAAGGTGGCCCTGATCACCGAGCTGGATCCCAACCTCCCGCCCGTGCCGGCCGATGCCGGCGGCGTGCATCAGGCCGTGCTGAACCTGCTGGCCAACGCCTTGGAAGCGGTGCAGCCCGAGTCGGGCGTCGTCACCCTGCGCTGCTTCTGGGACGATCCGGCGCATCAGGTGCATCTGTCGGTGTCGGACAACGGCGAAGGCATCGACCCCTCCCACCGCCAGTACCTGTTCCTGCCCTTCCACTCCACCAAGGGCCAGCGCGGCACGGGCCTGGGTCTGGCCGTCACCAAAAAGATTGTCGAAGAGCACGGCGGCAGCATCACCGTGGAAAGCGCCCCGCAGGCAGGCACCGTCTTCACCATGCACCTGCCTACCGATCCGGGCCAAGCCCCGGCCTCCACCGAAACCCTCGGCCCCGAGGCCAGCAACCTGGAGGAGCCGCCCCCGCCGGATGTCCCGGCATGAGGCGGCGCGGCGGCGGGCTCAGAACCCGCGCAGGGCGGTGCTCTGCCGCCGTGGCAGGCCGGGCTTGGGCAATCGTTTCAAAACCAGGTACTCAATGCCGTGCGCCCGGCAGTAGGCCTCCTTTTCGGGCTTGTCCCCATCCTCATTGACGGCGTAGACATCCGGCCGCAGGCGTTCGATTTCCGGCTGGGCATCCAGCCAGCCTTGGCCGGTCGAAATCAGGGCTTGGTGCACATGGCGGATGGACCCGACCAGATAGCGCCGTACCTCCTGGGGAAACTGAGGGTGCCCGGCGCCTTTGAGCAGAGCAATGTTGGCATCGTGCCCCACCACGGCATAGACATCGCCATATTCGGACACCTCTTCAAAAAAGCGCACGTGGCCGCTGTGCAGCCAGTCGTAGCAACCGGTCACCAGAACCTTCTTGCGGCCGGCAGCAGGCTCGGCGGGCGTTTGCGCCGGGCATCCGCACAGGGCATCCTCTCCCAGCACGCGGCAGATCAAACCCTGGGCCGCACAGTAGGCATGCTTGGCCGGGGTATCGTGACGGCCATCGATCGCCCAGATGTCCGGCCGCAGGCCCGCTACCGTCGGCAGGACATCCGGCGTCGCCGCCGCCTGCACCACGGTCGCCTGATGAACATAGCGCACGGCCTGGGCGAAATAGAGCCTTTCTTCGGCCGGGAACCGCGGCGCGGCCCCCGTCAACCGCCGCACCGCGTCATCCGACCACAACAGCACGTGCAGCTCGCCCAGGTGCGATGCCTCCTCCAGCAGGCGCATGTCGCGGCAGCGAAAGTCGTCCAGACCGGCTGAGAGGACCACCGTGGGCATGGAATCATTCCTGGGCCGTGCGGACCTGCACCTGGAACGTGCCGGGCACAGGCCGGTCGGACACGATGTACAGATAGCCCCCGCCGCAACCGGAATACATGGCTCCGGCGTACCGGTGCTGATACTCGGCCAGCAGGCCGGCCAGATCCACCGTCAGCGTGGGGTGGCGCACCGTCTCGGGCAGCAGCGTTGCCCAGCACTGCATACAGGCGTTCAGCGCGGCCCCCAGAGCGGCCGCATCGCGGGCCAGGATGGCGGCGTAGCAATCCCGGCCGGTCTGACCCAGGCGCTCGATCCATCGCGGATCCAGGTGCTTCTGGCCCAGCGGGTTGTACCCCAGGGGTCGCGGCGCCACGGCCAGCACATGGATAACCGATTCCAGCCAGCGAGCCACGGCCGGATCGTTGTTCGACTCGATATGACAGGGAAACACACCGTCTTCATGGCCAGCATCGTAATCCAGCCGGCAGACCCCCGGATAGATCAGGCCGATCATGTCCTGCGAGCCCGACGGCTCGGACCGGCCCTCGTTTTCGGCGGCATAAAGTTTCCGCACCAGTTCTGCCGGGTCCCCCGCCGGCAGCCCCTCAGGCCAGAGCCGGGCGGCCACGCGGCGCGTACCCGTTGCCATC
Organism: Planctomycetota bacterium; assembly: GCA_021784455.1. GTDB lineage: Bacteria > Planctomycetota > Phycisphaerae > Phycisphaerales > Phycisphaeraceae > JAJXSS01. Next base: position 13,351 of record JAJXSS010000002.1, on the reverse strand, counting down.
CCCGCCCGCTCCATCCACCAGAAGGTGGGCTTGAGACCCACCACCACCATCGATCCCGGCGGCCGGGGATTCAGCCGCGACACGAAGGGCTGGTCAATCCAGCCCCCGGCCAGGGCCATGCGATACGGAATCTTTCCGATCACCGATTCCATGCGCAACTCCACGTAGGTTCCGCCCTGGCCGAACGTCCTTCCGCCACCCAAGATCGGCCCCGGCCCAACGTCCTCACGCCTCATCCTTGACCGTGCGCTTGCCGGCCTTGCGGTCGGCGTACTGCTGGGCGATCCAGGCATAAGTCTTGGCCAGCCCCTCGCGGAACGGGGTCGAGGGCTGCCAGCCCAGGATGCGCTGGATCATCGTGTTGTCGCTGTTGCGCCCGGCCACGCCCTTGGGAGCCGTGGGGTCGTAGGTGCGTTTCAGCTTGATCCCGCCGATCTCCTCGGCAATGCTCACCAGATCGTTGATGGCGATTAGCTCGTTGGAGCCCAGGTTGATCGGCGTGGCGATCAGCTCGTCACAGTGCGTGATCAGGTCGATGCCCAGCGTGCAGTCGTCGATGTACATAAAGCTGCGCGTCTGCGTGCCGTCGCCCCAGATCTCAATGGTGTGCCGGCCGCTGTCCTTGGCCTCGATCACCTTGCGGCAGATGGCGGCCGGGGCTTTTTCCCGCCCCCCATCCCACGTGCCAAAAGGCCCGTACACATTGTGGAAACGCGCGATGGCGGTCCTCATGCCGCGCTCGGCCCAGTATTCCTGGCAGAACATCTCGCTCATCAGTTTCTCCCAGCCGTAGCCGCGTTCGGCCATGGCGGGGTAGGCATCCGATTCCTTCAGGGCCCGGCAGTGCGGGTCCTTCTGCAGTTCGGTGTTGTAGGCACAGGCCGAGGAGGAATAGAAGTAACGCTGGGCCCCGCCCCGCCAGGCGGCCTCGATCATGTGGGTGTTGATCAGGATGCTGCGCAGGCATTCGATCCGGAATCGCTCAATGAAGCCCATACCGCCCATGTCCGCCGCCAGGTTGTAGACTTCGACAGCCCCCTCGCAGACGCTCCGGCAGTTGTCCTCCTGGCTGACATCCAGGCACAGGCTCTCCACCCCGGGGACGTGCTGGTACCAGCGCGGCAGCGGTTTCTTGTCCACCGCCCGGATGCGGGTAAAACCCTGGTCATGGAAGTAGCGGGCCAGGGCCCCGCCGATGAAGCCGCCGGCGCCGGTAATGACGATCTGATCGTCGGGCTTGAGGCCCGAGGTCCGGGCGGTTCTGTTCTTTTGAACGGTCTTGGCTTGCTGGCTCATGGTGCTCAACTCCTGACCGGGTGGCGGCTCGAAAGCAGGCCAGGCAACCGCCCGCGCTCCATCGGCCCCATCGGCTTCCGTAAGAGTATCGCACTTGCCGGGCCTGGGGGCCATGGCTAACCTTGACAAAGCATGACGATTATTGACCTGCCATGACCCCCCGCCTGCCTGCTTCCGTGCCCGCCACGGCCCGACCCCGGCTCCAGAAGGCTCCGCAGGAGCCGGAGTTCTTTTCGGCCCAGATCTCCCGGGCCCGACGCTTTTATCTGGACCTCAATCCCCGGCCGGCCCAGCATCTGGCCGTGGTCTGCGCGGGCGTCGAGCACTGCCGGCCGGACTATCACCTGCACCGCGCCACTTTCCCCTACTGCTCCATCGAGTTCGTGGCCCACGGGGCGGGCTGGCTGCGCCTGGGCGGGCGCACCTGGGCCCTCGCCCCCGGCAGCGTTTTCGCCTATGCCCCCGCGGTGGCCCACGATATCCGCTGCGACCCCGGCCGGCCCCTGATCAAGTATTTCCTCGATTTCGCGGGCCGCCGAGCCCGCGGCCTGCTTTCCGCCCCGGCCCCGGGCCGGCTGGTGCAGAGTTCGGCCCCCGATGAAATCCTGCGCCTGTTCGAAGACCTCATCGCCGCCGGCCTGCGACCTTCCCCCTTGCAGAACCGGGTGTGCGCGGCCATCACCGAGCACCTGCTCTTACGCGTGGCCGAAACAGCCGTGGCCCCCGGCACTATCGACAGCCTGGCCTTTGCCACCTATCGCCGCTGTCGGCGCTATGCTGAAGAGCATTTCCTGAATCTGCACAGCCTGGCCGACCTGGCCAGCGCCTGCGGGATGGACCGGGCCTATCTCTGCCGGTTGTTCGCCCGCTTCGACCACCAGTCGCCCTATCAATACTTGACCCGGCTCAAAATGCTGGAGGCGGCCCAACAACTCCAGGAGCCCGCCGCCCTGGTCAAACAGGTAGCGGCGCGTCTGGGTTATCCGGATCCCTTCCAGTTCTCACGCGTGTTCCACCGGGTCATGGGCGTCTCACCCCGGCAGTTCCAGCGCTTGCACGCCGCCGGGCACTGAACATCGGGGCCCGCCCCCCCCGCAGCGAGCCTAGGCCAGTTCCACCACCATCTCCAGTTCCACCGTGGCGTTCAGCGGCAGGGCGTTCACCCCCACCGCCGCCCGGGCGTGCCGGCCAACGTCGCCCAGCACCTGCACCAGCAGCTCGCTGGCCCCGTTGGCGACCTTGGGCTGCTCGCCATACCCCGCCCCGCATTGCACAAACACCCCCAGCCGCACAATACGCTGGAGCCGGGACCAGTCGCCGGCACACTCGGCGTGGACGATCGCCAGGGCGTTGACGGCGCACTGCGCCGCCGCCCGCTGGGCCTGCTCCAGGCTCACGGCCGAACCCACCGGCCCCGTCGCCAGCAATTTGCCATCGCACAGAGGCAGTTGACCGCTGATCCACAGCAGATTGCCGGTCCGCACGGCCGGAACATAGGCCGCAATGGGTTTGGGGCTGGCCGGCAACATCCACCCCAGTTCCTTCAGACGCGCTTCTACGTTCTGGTCCATGGTGAATCCATCTCTCCAAGACAGGGGTGTCAAAGCATGGTTCCGTCGCCGGCAGCGCGATCGTTGCCTAGGAGGGCAGCGACTTATCCAGCTCGTAATCGTGCCGGATCACCAGCAGGCGGCTTTGGAACGCCCGCCGCGTGGCCAGCCACTGGGCCAGATCGAACAGCCGCAGGATTGCGGTCGAGGATCGGGGGGGCTTGGGCGACCCGGCGGGGTCTGGGGCGGACGCCTCGCCGGGGCCGGCCGGCGGGCGGGCCGAGCCCTGGCGCCAGGCCAGCCAGCGCCTCAAGATCGCCGCCAGCCGGGGCGTGTACTTGACCACCAGGTCATCTTCCAGACTGGCGAACACCTGCACCAGCCCCGGATCACCCTGGCGGCCGCAGCGGCCGATGAGCTGGCGATCAATGCGGTGGGCCGTGTGCCGCTCGGTCAGGATCACGTGCAGCCCCCCCAGCTCGGCGATGCCCGGGGCCAGCTTGATGTCTGTGCCGCGGCCGGCCATGTTGGTGGCCACCGTGATCATGCCGCGCTGTCCGGCCGTGCTGATGATCTGGGCCTCGGCCTTGTGGTGGACGGCATTGAGCACCTGGTACGCCAGGCCGCGCTCACTCAGCAGGCCGCTGATCAATTCCGAGGCCGCCACCGAACGGGTGCCCACGAGAATCGGCTGGCCGGTCGCATGTACCTGGGCAATGTGCCGGGCCACCTCCTGCCACTTCTCCGGCTGCCGGGCGAACAGGCGCACCGGGCGGTAGATGCGCCGCACCGGCCGGTTGGTCGGAATCACCCGCACCGGCAGGCCATAGGTGCGCTCCATTTCCCCCCGGGCATCGGCCGCCGTGCCGGTCATGCCCGTCAGGTGCGGATACTGGCGGAAGAAGCGCTGGAAGCTGATGCTGGCCACTGTGTCGCGGTCGGCCGTCACCGACAGGTCCTCCTTGGCCTCCACCGCCTGATGCAGGCCGTTCTGCCACTGCCGGTCGGCCATGAACCGGCCGGTGTATTCGTCCACGATGACCACCTTGCCGTCCAGGATCTGGTAGTGCTCACCCAGGTGATAGCAGTGCTGGGCCGCCAGGGCCTGCGACACCAGTTCCTCGGCGCGCCGCGGCGCGTGCCAGACCGCGTGGTCCTCGCGGCTGATCAGGGCCGCCAGCATGTCCCGGCCGGGGTCGGTCAGGTCCGCCTGGCGCTCCACGCCGCGCAGCGTGAAGTGCTTGAACGGCTGCAGTTTCCGGGCCAGTTCCTGGGCCCGGCGATAGATGTCGCGCTGCGGGTCTTCGCCGCGCTCCTGGGCGATGATCAGGGGTGTCACCGCCTCGTCAATCAGGATGGCATCGATCTCGTCCACGATGGCTGCCCCCAGGCCCGGCACCAGCACCTGCTCGAGGAGGGAGGCCTGGTCCCGCCCGCCGCGCCAGATCTGCCGGTCGCCCCAGCGCGTCGAGACCGGATCGGCGATCCGCCCCAGGCGCAACTGGTCGCGCAGCCAGTCGGCCATTAGTTCCTTGGCCGTGGCGTACACCACGGGCAGGCGGTACACGGCCGCCCGGGCCGGCGGCGGGGCGTCGGCCACGATGGCCCCGCAGGCCAGCCCGCAGCGGCGGTAAATGACGTTGCGGCTGTCGGCATCGCGCTGAGCCAGGTAGTCGTTCACCGTCACCACGTGTACCGGCCGACGCCGCCAGGCCAGCACCGTCGCCGCCAGCGCCCCGGTCAGGGTCTTGCCCTCGCCCGTGGCCATCTCCACGATCTGCCCGTAATACAGCCCCAGGGCCCCCATGATCTGCACCGGGAACGGCCGTTCCCCCGTGGTGCGCCAGGCAACCTCGCGCACCGCGGCAAAACCCTGCCGCACGTGCTCGGGGGTCTGGCGCCGCCGGGCGAAAACGGTGCGGATCTCCTCCAGACGCTCCTCCAACTGCGCTTCCGTCCGCTCGGCCCACGCGGATTCCAGGGCCACAATGGCCTGGGCCTGGGCCTTCAGTTGCCGGACGTTGAGACGGATGTGCTTGAGCCGCGCCAGCCAGCGGTTGGCCATGGCATCCAGGCCACGCGGCATCTCCACCCGCCGCCGCCGGGTGCGCAGCATCGAGTAAAGAGCCAGATCGGACTGGATCGGGGCGCTGGCCATGGGTGTCACGTCTCCCACGGCTCGCGGAAGATCTGGCGGAACCGATGAATCCACTGCCACAGCAGCGGACGCCGCTGAGCCAGCGTGAAACGCACGTACACCCGCTCGCCCGGCAGAAACGGGGGATCCGCGGCGGTCCGGGGCGGCGGCACGGCCAGCCAGATCTCGAACTGGGGGCGCAGCGCCGTCATGCCCTTGGGATCGTGCGGGTCCGTGGCCACGGGCCCGCCGTCCAGAGCCCCCAGCGCCGGGTGGGGCAGTTGCGTTCGCCCGGAATCAAACGTCTGCAGCACCCGGCTGGGCAGGTCCACGCCCACATCGCCCGGGGCCCGCAATTCCACGGCCCGGATGCTGTTGAAAAAACCCAGCGCGTTCTGGGCCTGATCCACCAGGGCCGTGACGCGCAGCGACCGCAGATCCTCCACCTGGGCCACCACATGGCCGCGCTTGACGTAGCGGCCCAGCAGCGGGGCCAGGGGCGGCCCGGCCAGCCGGCCCGCCAGCGGGCTGCGCACCACCAGGTCCGCAATACGCTCGTTGGCATCATCCAGGGCCTGCTGCAAGGCCCGGTGTTTGGCCTGGGCCACGGCCAGATCGGCCGGATTGCGCAGGGCGTAGGTCTCCTCCAACTGCAGACCCTTGATCTGGGCGACCAGTTGCCGCCGCTGGGCCCGCAGGATGGGGTTATCGCATACCAGCAGCACCTGCCCCTGGCGAACCTCGTCGCCCACCTCCGCCTTGACCTCCTGCACGAAACCGTCGCTCTGGATGGCCACATCCGCCCGCTGCCGGGCCTCGACCACGCCCACGGTCCGCTGGTACTGCGGGGCCGGCACCAGGCCGATGGCCAGCAGCAGCGCAAGCGCCGTGGCCACGCTGACCAGCACCGCCCGGTTGCGCTGGCGGTGCAGGGCCGGGCTGGTGGCCAGCCAGTGCACGAACTTCCCCAGCGGGAACAACAGCCACGCCCCCACCGTCCAGATGGCCAGGGCCAGACCGATGGTGAAGAACCGCACGGCGATCAGCATGGCGATGCCCGCCATGACCACCACGCGGTAGATGGCGGCCAGAACCCCATAGACCAGCAGGATGCGCCGTTCGCCGCGGTCCGTGGCCACCGGCGGGGCCGCGGTCATGCCAAAGGCGTAACGCTGCCCCAGCCATTTGAGGTGCTGCATCGAGCGGTCGTAAAGGTTGGGGACTTCCAGCAGGTCGCTGAGGATGAAGTATCCGTCGAAGCGCATCAGCGGGTTGGCGTTGAAGATCACCGTCGCCACCGAGGCCACCAGCACGATGTTGTGGGCCACCTGCCGCACCGTGGTACCCGGATCGGCGTGCAGCCATACCAGGGCCGCCCCCCCGGCAATCGTCAGCTCGAACATCATGCCCGCCGCCCCCACCAGCACCCGCTGGAAGCGGCTTTCGAAGGCCCAGGCACTGGTCGTATCCACGTACGGGCACGGAAACAGCACCAGCAGCATGATGCCCGCCTCGTGCACGTTGCCCCCCAGACGCTTGCACACCAGCCCGTGCCCCGTCTCATGGACCAGCTTGATGAGGATGAAGAACACCATCACCCAGCCCCAGTTGGCCGGGGCCAGAATGCTGCCGCTGTCGTGGATGAACGTGCCCAGGTGGGGCAGGAACAGGACCGCGCACACCGTGACCCAGACCGCCCACAGGATCAGCCCCACCACCGACAGCAGCGGCCGCATCAGCGGCAGCAGGCGGCTCAGAAATGGGTCGGGATCCAGGAGCGGCACCTGTAGAAACAGAATGCTCATCGCCTGCCCCGCCCAGCGCCGCGCCCGCTGTTCCCCCGAGCGGCGCAACAGGGGCTCGGCGTCCACCGGCAGGTCTACCCGCAGCAGATTGGCCTGGTTGAGCTGCCCCAGCAAACCCACCACCTCCGGCTGGGTGGGGGCATCATCTCCGTAGCGTTCCAGGGTCAGACGCCAGGCATCGTCCACGATGCGGTGGCCGTCCAGCAGCCCCACCAAGTGGTAGGCCACCGGATTGAGCCGGAAAAACTGCTGGCTGACTGGTTCGTGCAGCACGTACCAGCGCTGCCTGCACAAGCTCCGCCGCCGCACCTGCACCTGCGGGCGCAGGGTGGGGGTCAGGCGGCTGACGCGGCTCCAGGATTCGCTGAATGTCGGCCGATCCATCGATTGTCACCCGCCCAACGAGCCGCGACCGTAAGGGAGCGGCCTTGTCGGATTGTCGTTACGGTGCAGAGCCCTCCCTCATGGTCGCGGCTCGTCCTCACCACCACATCCACAGCCGTACGGCATCTACGATCTTGTGCGTCAGGATCCACGACAGCGGCTCGCGCCCCACATCCACCTTGGCCATCCCTTCCATGCCCGGGCGGAACCAAGGGGCCGAACGATCCAGACCGCACCAGACCTCAAACACGTTCTTGCCGTCCACCGGCTGGGCCAGGGGCACGATCCGCTCCACGTGAATGGGAAAGGTCTGCTCCGGCTCGCTGCGCGTAGCCAGCTCGCCCACCAGCCCGCGGCGCATCCGGCCCTCGCGGTCCAGAAGGTAGCGTACATCGCCCTCGCTCACGCGTAGCACCGCCGTCACGTCCCCCTGCGGCGCCACCTCAAACATGGGCTGATCCTGATCCACCACACTGCCCACACGGTGCTCCCAGTAGCTGTTGAGCACCACGCCGTCCACCGGGCTGCGGATGGTCGCCTGGCGGATCTGGTATTGCAGCAGGTCCACCTGGGCCTGGTACTCATCGGCCTGGGCCTGGGCCAGTTCCGCCTCCGCATGCTTGCTCGGATCCCCCAGAGCCTGGTCACGCTGGATGCGGGCCACTTCCAGTTGCTTCTGGGCCCCGGCCAGTTGGATGGCCAGATCCGTCGTGTCCAGCCTGGCCAGCACCTGGCCCTTGTGTACCACGTCATCCGGATGAACCAGCAATTCATCCAGCTTGTTGCGGAAGGGCGCCGGCACCACCTGCCGCTGCATCGCCTCGAGTCGGAAGGAGGCCGTCACCCGGAATGGCCAGGTGGCCAGCAGCACGTACAGCACCGCCACCAGGACGGCCGCCCCGGCCAGCTTCCACCCCACGTGCTTGGGGCCCACCAGCTTGCCCGCCGTCCATTTGCATGATTCCCACGCCTGGGCCCCCAGCCAGCGGTCGCTGGCCCGGCGGTCGGCCAGTTGCGGAGCAATCACATCCGCGATCAGTTGCAGGCGCTGCACATCGCCGGCATCCAGAGCGTCGCCGCACCGCTCGATCGTCAGCACGCCCACCCATTCTTCCCCGTGCCGCAGAGGCACCGAAACCACCTGTTTCTGGCTCTGCCCCTCGATCAGCCGCCGGTGCCCGTAGACCACCGCATGGGCCAGGGCCGGTTCCGCGCTTTCGGGCAGCGGGCACATGATGGGCTGCTGCTGGTCCAGGCACTCAGCCATCGCCATTTCCAGGAGCGCTGCCTGCTCGCCCTTGTGCTTGACCTCTTCGCTGTCACTGACCGCCTTGAGTTTCAGATTCCGGCCGCGGATCCACCCCAGGCTCACCCGCTCGGCCTTAAGCGACCGCGCCAGTTCATTGACCAGGTTCAGACACGATCCCGAAAAGCCCCGCCCGTCCTGCACCACCGCCAAGAGCGCCATGGCCTGGCGCACACGCTGGGCCTCCAGCTCGGCCGACTGCTGCCGCTGCCGCGCCAGCACGTTCTCATACAGGCTGGCCGCAATCTCCCGCTGCGGCGTGGTTATCGTGATCACCTGCGTGTCACGCACCTCGGCCACCACCGTCACCACCGCCGCGCACTGGCCCTCGGCCCGCAGCGCCGTAACGAACACATAGGTGTCGCTGGACATCGGGCCGCTGCCTTCGGCCGGCTCCACCCGCAGCACCTGGCTGGTCCCGCGCTCCAGGGCGGTCCGGGCCGCCTGCTGCAGCATCTTCAGCACGGGCTCGGCCAGGGCCGTGCTGCCGTCGGCCATCGGCCAGGAAATCGTCGCCACCGGCGCCCCTTCCGGCCCGGGCTCCCAGAACAGGCCATACTGCGCCGCGACAATCCGGCACTGCAGTTCCAGAATGCCACGCAGGGCCGTGGGCCGGTCGGGCGCCGCGGTCACTTGGGTGATCAGTTCCTCCCAGGCCCGGGGCTGGCGGCTGGGCGCAGCTCGCAAACGAGTCATGGCTGAGCCTCCCCGGCCCGGGACCGCCCGGCCCTCGGCGCCGCGCCGAGGGCCGCAACCGGTGCCACAAACTGCACGCTGACCTTGCCCCCGGCCGGCAGGCCTTGCGGATTGGGAACCTCGATGCGCACCTGACGCTTGCCCAGGCTGTCGGCCACCTGGGCAATGGCGGTGATGTGGCCCAGCATGGGCTTGTTTTCGCCCAGCAGCGGATGAATGATCCAGGCCGGGTCCCCCGGCTTGAGCCGCATGGTGTCCGGCGTGGGCACCCAGACCTGAATCAACAGGGGATCGGTGGCCACCAGCCGCAGCACCGGCTTAAGGGCCTCGACCAGTTCCCCTTCGCTGACCACGATGGACTCCACGACCCCGTCACACGGCGCCTTGCACACATACTGCTCGTGCAGGGCCTCGGCCTGGGCGGCCTTGATCTGGGCCTCCTGCTCGTCTTCCTTCGTCTTGGCCAGTCGGATCGCCTCCACCTTGGCCCGAATCTTGGCCCGCTCCACTTCGATGGGGGCGGCGGCCGACTGCTTGAGCAGTTGCGCCAGCCGTTTCTCCTCCAATTGCGCCATGGCCAGGCTCTGCTCCTGAGCTTCCACCTCCAGATGGCTTTGGGCCACCAGTTGCGCCAGTTGCACCGCCAGAACCCCCTGCCGGTCATCCAGCTCCATCAGAACCTGTCCGGCCTTCACATGCTGGCCTTCCTTGACCGGGATGTGAGCCACCTTGCCCGGTACGGTAAAGCCCAAACGCCGGTCTTCGCGCGCTTCGGCCACGGCCTCATAGCGCGTCACCGTCGGGGCGGAAGTCGCCACCTTCCCCGCATCCGCCCACAGGCGGTTCGGCACGAGGCACACAACGACCAGGCCCGCGACCAGAAACAGTCTTTCTCTGATTCTCATTGCCCGTCGCATCCTGACCAGATTTGTGCCGGGACGCCCCAATAACCGCACCGCCCGGCAATTGTCGCCCATCCGGCTTTCGGTGGCAATCCCTACGGCAAGCATACCATCTGGTGACTCATACTCGAATTAGCGGCCGATGGGTCGCCACGCCGCGCAATCAAAATGTGTAGGCCGCCGGACCCTGCACCTCCACCCGCCGGCCGCTGTCGGCCGCATCCCGCGCTGCCAACGCGGCTTCCGTCAACAGGAACCCCCGCTGCGTCTCCTGCCAGGGACGCCGACCGCCGCGGCCTAGTTCCTCCAATATCGGCGGGAAATAGGCCTCTCGCTCCGGCAATTCCACCCGCAGAGAGTCTTTGCCAGCCAAGCTCGATATCGACCGATCACTCTCTTGTAGATTCGTGCTCCCGGAGACCAGATCCTTTGTGCCCCCCTCGACATCCGAGATCAGTGTCAACGTGCGGGCCTCCATGCTTGCTTCCAACACTCCCCTGCTGCCCACCAGCCGGAACCAGTCATCCCCGTGCGAAGGGGCCTTGGCTGGACGCAGGTAGTCCACACTCAGGGTCATGTGAGCGCCGTTCACCAACTCCATCAGCACCACCGCATGGTCCTCGCATTGCGGCCGCTCCTTTTTCGACAGGTTCCCGTGCATGCCCATGGCCGCTGTAAAGGTCAGGCCGGTTGTGCTGTAAATGAAGTCCAACCCATGAATTCCAATCCACGGCAGGGTCCCCCCATAGATCGACCGATCCCCAAACCACACCGGCCGGCTGCCCCAGCGGTAGCTTTTGCGCGCGTTGGCCAGCACGATTTCCCCCAACCACCCTCGTTGCACCACCTGCTTGGCCGCCCGGATACACGGGTGAGCGGGATAATCAATCATCGGGATGCACGCCACCTGTTGCCGCCGGACATCCTGATACAGTTCGGCGAGGACCGAGCGATCCAAGGCCAGCGGCTTCTCCGTAATAATGTGGCAACCCGCCTTGGCCGCCAGCCTGATCACCCCCGCTGTACGGTCCAACCGGCAACTGATGATCACCCCCTGAGGGTGAACATCGTTCAGCATTTTCCCCACATCCTTATAGAACGGGGCTCCCGGTCGGATACAGCGGTGACCCGCCCGAAACGTCTCGGCGCTGTCCTGATCATCGTCGGGGCTGGCCGCCGCTAAAGCCACCACTTCCGCCCCACCCCACGCATCCAATTCCTGAAGAACCAGCGCGGCATGCCCGAATCCCCCTACCAGCGCCCAACTCATCTTGCTGCTCATACGGGCATCCTACCACTACCGATTGCCGACCGGCCAGAACCTCGTTTCCGGTGTTGGAATACTTCAAAAGAAGCAGCCCGGACCCGCCTGGGATTGGCGGGTCCGGGCTGGACTACACTTGAACCGCCAAAAACAACACGGATTGGCGGCTCAAGCCTCCACCTGTCGACGGGGATCACTGGCGGCAACTGCCATCGCGCCGCCGATCCCGACGCTGGTCGTGCGTGCAGGTCATGGGGCAGGCGGCGGTACCGGCGTAAACGCCCTGCGAACGTGGGCAGTCGGGGTTGGGGCAGTCATCGCAGGGGCAGTCGGGGTTGGGACAGTCGGGATTGGGGCATACTTCACCGCGATTGGGGTCGCCTTGCGGATCCTGCAAACGGTCCCGATCCTGCTGTTGATTCCCCGTCCGGTCCCGCTGACGGTCGGCCAGCGGACGGGCCTGCGGGCACACCCAGGGATCCTGAGCCAGCCAGCAACTCCGCTGGCGATCGCGCCCACGGGTGCGATCACGCTGGTGTTGCCCAGCCTGGGCATCTGGCGGCCAAACCAGCGTCGCCAGCAACAGTCCCAACGTCAAGACTCCAAGCAAATAACGCATGATCGGCTCCTTTCCCGCCCGCAGGCGGCTTGACAAAATGCGGCACCGGTCGGCTACAAGGCCGCCGGGCCCTATTTAAGGAACGATGACTCCTGTGATATCCTGCGGAATGTTGGGAGGAAAAAATGGCGGCCCCTTCTCCAGAGCCAACCTCCACCCCCCTACCCGGGCCCGATCCGGATACCCAGCTCATGGGCCGTCTGGCGGGCGGCGATATGACCGCCCTGGGCGAACTGGTCCAGCGGCACCAGCAGACCGTTCGACTTCTGGCCTATCGCATGACCAACCGCTGGGATGTCGCCGACGACCTGGCCCAGGAAGCCTTCCTGCGTATCTACCGCGCTGCCCCGCGTTACCAGCCCACGGCCCAATTCACCACCTGGCTGTACCGCATCGTGGCCAACCTGTGCCTGGATCACGCCCGACGCCGCCACCCGCTCAGCCTGCCCGAGGACAGCAGCGGCCTGGTAGACAATTCTACCGCCCGCGATCCCCAGGCCCTGGACGCGCTGCTGGCCCGCGAGCAAGCCGCGGCTGTCCAGGCCGCCGTGGCCCGCCTGCCTCAGCGTCAGCGTCTGGCCCTCGTGCTGCACCGCTTCCACGATCTGGACCACCGCCAGATCAGCCAGATCACCGGCTGGAGCCGCAAGGCCACCGAGTCCCTGCTGGTGCGTGCCTATCAGCAACTGCGTCGGGAACTGGCCCTCTGGAATCCTCCTTAGCCGCCGACGAGGCCACGATCGGCCCGCAGGAGGCGCCTTATTTGACCGTTAAAATTTGAGGAGCGCATCATGCCCTGCCCTTCCTACACCGAGCTACTGGACTACGCGGCACAGCGTCTGGACGACCCCACGCAGAAGGCTGTCCAAGACCATTACCGTTCATGCCCGCATTGTGCCCGCCAAGTTGCCGAGCTTCAGGGGTTGTGGAGCCAACTGGGCATCTGGCAGCCGGTCACGCCCGGTACGGACTTAGCCCGCCGCGTGCTGGCCGCGGCCGAAGAATTTGACCGGCCTCCCCGCCTGTCGCCAGCGGACGGCCTGCCCCGGCCGGGGTGGGTCCGGGTTGCCGAAAGCCCGTGGCGTCTGGCCGCACTGCTGCTGCTGACCGCCGGGGTGGGTCTGTTGACAGGTTGGCTCATACCTCTGCCATCGCCTCACTTACCGACTCCGGCCCCCCGACCTGTGAATGCCGTGGCCCAGAGCCAGGAACAGGCGGCTGTCGTGCATGAACTCGACTTGGATGTGTTCAGTGGTCAAGCCATGCCCCTGGCCCACCTGCTGAGCGACCCCCCCGAGCACGGGGATACGCGGAAAGGCGCCCTATGAGCACACGATCCCCTTCCTGGCGGGCCGTGATCCTGCTGGTGCTGCTGACCATCGCGGTATCCGT
>JAJXSS010000174.1 GCA_021784455.1 Planctomycetota bacterium | reverse complement strand
GGCTGAGGAGAGGCAGACCTATCAAGGCCACCAGAAGCCCAAACACCACGAGGTGAGTTTTCATGAAGACCTGGGCCGCCGGTGGGTTGGGAGGGGTCGCGGCGGCTCAGATTCTAGACCGCCGGGGCCCTTGGACAAGCCAACGGGGCAAGATTGCAGGGAAATTGCGGGGAAATAAGAGAAGCCCAGGCCGCGGGGACCCAGGCTGTTTCGGGGGTTTTAGCTTTTGCTTTCGGCCGCGGGGACCGGGCGGGACCGAAGAGACCGGAGTGTTCGGCCAGGGCCGAACCTACCGGAACTGCGGGCGCGGGGTTCGAGCGGGGCCGAACCTACTTGACGCCGACCTGGAAGCGGACGAAGGACTTGATGGCGACGCCCTTGGGCAGGATGTCCTTGACCTTTTTCTTGTCATCCTTGACGAAGGGCTGCAGGGGCAGGCAGGCATCTTCGAGGAACTTGCGGATTTTGCCGGTGACCATCTTTTCGGCGATGTTTTCGGGCTTGCCCTGCTCGATGGCCTGGGCCTTGGCGATCTGCTTTTCGTGCTCGATGAGGTCGGCGGGGATATCGGCCTCGGTGACGCCCATGGCCACCATGGGGATGCCGGCGACGATGTGCATGCACAGGTCGGCCAGGAGTTCGGGGCTGACCACCGAAGGGTCGGCGGCGGTGAGTTCGACCAGGGCGCCGATCTTGCCGGTGAAGTGCACGTAGCCGCCCACCACGTTACCGGGGGCGCCCAGCACCTTGCCGCGGCCGAACTGGACGTTTTCCTTGGTGGTCAGGCGCTGGTCATCGATGTCTTTCTGCATGGCATCGGTTTTGGTCACGGCGCCGGCGGGCTGCTCGAGGCTGAGCCGGGCGACGTTCTGGACCATGGCCAGGAACTTCTCGTTTTTGGCCACGAAGTCGGTTTCGGTGTTGACTTCGATGATGGCGGCTTTGGACTTATCGGGGCTGAGGGCGATGGCGATGCGGCCCTCGGCGCTGGCCCGCTCGGTGCGGCCATCCATTTTGGCCAGGCCCTTGGTGCGCAGGTGGTCGATAGCCTTCTGGGTGTCGCCGCCGGTTTCTTCAAGGGCCTTTTTGCATTCCATCATGCCCAGGCCGGTTTTCTGGCGGAGATCGTTGACTTGGGACGCGGTAATTGGCATGGGGTTCCTGATTTCTGCTCGATGAATTCTGATTTCTGATCTGGAAAGCTGGGTGCCCGGGGACGGTCGCGGTGATGCGGGCCGCCGGCTCCCCGCTCTTGGATTTCGGCTTTCCGCTGTTTGTTTTAGACCTTTTCCCAGCTCAGGCCTGGGCGGCGCCGTTGGCAGGCTGGGGTTCGGCGCCTGGAACAACAACCCCCGGCAGGGCGGTCCCGGAGGCCTCGGGGGCCGGAGCGGCTGGGGGGGTGGCTCCGGGGGCGGGGGCGGGGGCGGCGGCCTTGGCGATTTCGGCGTTGGCCTGGGCTTCGACGGCGGCATCCTCGGCCCGGAACTGGGCCCGGCGGCTGCGCCGCGGGCCGCCGGAAGCGCCGGCGCCCCCTTCCCCACTGCGAGCTTCCTCCGCGCGGGAGATGGTGCGGGCCTGCTTGCCCTCCTGCACGGCGGCGGCCAGGGAGGTGACGATGACCTCGATCGCCCGCATCGCATCGTCGTTGCCGGGGATGGGGATGTCGGCGAAATCGGGGTCGGAATCGGTATCGATCAGGCAGATGGTGGGAATGCCCAGCTTGCGGGCCTCGCGCACGGCGTTCATCTCGTGCTTGACATCGATGACCACCATCACCCCCGGGAGCTTGGTCATGTTGCGGATGCCCTCGAGGTTGCGCAGGATTTTGGCCTTCTCCCGGTTGAGCGTGCTGGTCATCTTCTTGGAGTAGGTGCCGATTTCGCCGGTCTTCTCCAGGCCTTCCAGCTCTTCCAGGCGCTTGAGGCGTTCGCGGATGGTGCGGAAGTTGGTCAGCGTGCCACCCAGCCAGCGTTCCGACACGTAAGGCATGCCGGTGGCCTTGATGTGGGATTCGAGGATGGCCTTGGCCTGGCGCTTGGTGCCCACGAACAGGACATCCTTGCCATCGGCGACGGTCTTGCTGATGTACTTGCGGGCCAAAAGCAGGCCCTTGATGGTGGCCTTGATGTCGATGATGTGGATCTTGTTGCGCTTGCCGTAAATGAACGGCGACATCTTCGGGTTCCAGGAGGTGGCCCGGTGCCCGAAGTGAATGCCCGACTCGATCAGATCTTTAACCAGGGATGCCATGACAGGCTCCTATCGGGGCCGAACGGGGTTGAGGCAGCCCCCACCAAGAGGGCGGCGCGGGTCATTCGGCCCGAGTGCTGGCTCCCGGCGCGGGGGCCCGACAAGGGCCACCAGCCGCTGCCGGACACCTTCGCATCCCCTCCCGGCCGGAATCCAAGAATTCCGGGGGGGGACAGGTGCCGGCTCCACCAGCAGAGCCCGTCATTATGGCAGATGGAGGAGAAGGAGGCAACTGGGAGGGAATTTTCGATTCTTGATTTTCGATTTTTGATTGCGAAAGAGGTTACGCAGTCCAGCGGGGGGATCGGGATAAGGCAGATGGGGCCGGGCGTTGGGTCAGGACGATAGGCGAGGAAGAAGAGGATGGTGGCCAGGGTGAGGAGGAAAAGGATGAGGGGGTGGGCGCCCCCGGAAGCGCCCGCGGAAACGCCCGCGGAAACGCCACCGGAAACACCACCGGAAGCGCCGCCGGAAGCGCCACCGGAAGCGCCGCCGGAAGCGCCGCCGGAAGCGCCACCGGAAGCGCCACCGGAAACGTCCCGGGAACCCGAGTGGAGGGGGAATTGTGATTTCGGATTTTGGTCAGCCGAGGCGACCTGGCAGGACGAGATACGGGCTTGGTGCTGAACCGGGCCCCCCGGATGCGGGGGATGCGGCCCCGGCGTTGTGGTTGGTCCACCCTCACCCCAGCCCTCTCCCTGCGGGAGAGGGCGTGGTGGGCGGGGGCGGGGGGCGGGGAAGAGGTCGGGGCGGTTGAGATGGAGGATGGCCATGCAGGCGCGACGGGCGGTTTCGGGCTTATCGAGTTTTTCGGTGATTTTGGCCAGTTGCTCGATGGCCCGGGCGGTGAGCAGGTGCTGGCGGAGGAGGGACAGGCGGAGGAAGAGGTCGAGGTCGCGGCGGAGCCAGTCTTCCCCCAGCGCCTGCTGAAGCCGTTCCGGGGGGACATCGACATCGTAGAGGATGCGCTGGAGGGTGAAGGGCCGGGCAGTGTCGAGGAGACTGTCGAGGAGGTCGGCGCTGGTGAACGGGATTTCTGATCGCTGATCGCCGATCGCTGATCTGTTGCAGGGGGCGGGGCTTTTCAGTTTTTGTTTTTCGTCTCCAGAGGCGACTGGGCAGGTCGAGGTTTTCGATGGGGCGGGGGCGAGCATGGGGTGGTTCCGGAAGCTGGGGGTGTGCAACCGACCGACGAGGCGCAGGCCTGTGAACACCCTAACAAATTACGATCATTGGCCGGGTTTGTCAAGTGTTTGATTAACTTTTTTGAGGAAATTTTATGAATTTTGTACGGCGGAGGGGGCGGGGCGGGATTCTCGATTTTGAGGTTTCGATCATCTGCACCAGCCGGGGCGGAACGGGCCGAAAGGTTTACGTCTGCGCGTCGGGGGGATATGCCTGGCGCACGGCCGCGGTCATGCGGGCCACTTCCTCATCCGTGAGTCTGGTGAACACGCTGGCGCGTTTGCCTTGGGACAACATGCCCTTGTTTTGCAGGCACAGCCGGATGAACAAATCGATGAGCCGGTCGGGCATGTCCACGATGGCCTGAATGGCCTTTTTGGCGGCATCATAGCTGCGGAGAAACTGGAGTTCCTCGACCAGCTCGACCTCGATGACTCTTTGAATGAAGGCGAACAGGGCTTCGGCCTGGGGCGTCAGGTCCAGGTAGCGGTAGTGCAGGGCGGTGTCGTGGCGGACGGTCATGCGGCCCTGGTCATCCAGGGCATAGTCGATGAGCGGAAGCAGCCGGTGGGAGAAGGCCTCCAGGGCCGCATCGTAAGCTTCGCGATCCTGAAGCATGACGGCCGAGACGGGAAAGATCATGGCCGGTGGGGTGAATCCGCGGCGGGCCAGGACGTTGTGGATGAGGAAGCGGTGGATGCGGCCGTTGCCGTCCTCGAAGGGGTGGAGGAAAACGAAGCCGAAGGCCACCGCCGCCGCGTGGAGGACGGGGTGCACCCGGGGGTCGTTCATCCGCCGGTGGGCGGCGTAGGTTCCTTCCATCAGTTCGGGGAGGTCCGCGGGTTTGGGCGCGACATAGTGCACGCGCTGCTGCGTCCAGTTGACGGACTCGCCCACGTAATTCTGGGTCTGCCGATAGTCGTGGTCGCGGAAGCGCTGGTCCACGATGCGATTCTGGAGGCCGATCAGGTCCTGTTTGTTGTAGAAATCCTTTTGGTGGGCCTCGACCAGCAGGGCCACGAAACGCTGGCTGCGCGAGGCGTCGATCGGCACGTTCTCAATCTCGAACGACGACCGGGTCTCTTTGGTGTAGAGGTAGTTCATGGCCCGCCGGAAGATGTCGCGGGGATAGGCGGCCAGGACCTGCTGGCAGCGGCGGGGCAGGTCCTTCTCGGCAAAATCCTCAAGCAAGGCCGTGCGCCGGAGGATTGGACAAAAGCGGGCATCGCCCAGCAGGTTATCGTTGATGCGCTGGCGGCGCACCCGGATGGGTGCGGAGGTGTAGTACAGGTCTGGTGCCAGGAGATCGACGTAATTGCCGGAAGTAAGGCCCGTGAGCGGCAGGCGGCGTTGAGTGAGGAGTTCGTAGAGATACCACGCCCGGCGCGCATACCTGCCGGTAGGCTTGGAGCGGACGTACTTCAAGAGTTCCTTCGGGTTGACCTTGGCGAAGAGGGCGGCGAGGATTTCCAGGTTGACGCCATCGTGTTTGAGGGCGAACTCGAGATGTCCCGCGAAGGAGTCGTCCGGCGCCATAATGCGGGGGTAGGTGTCGAAGACCTGGCCGGCCTCGGCGCGGGACTGATGGGCGGCGGAGCCGGCAATGGCCGAATGATGCCAATGCCCGAGGACTTGGAGGCCGAAGCGGCCGATCAAGGCGTCGTAACCGGCGGGGCGGGCGGGATGGGGATGGCTGTTACGGGCGGTCATGGCTTCACGAAAAACGGTTACGGCGTATTAATTATCGTTATGAAATCGATGTTGACAAGAAAAATAGTTATGAGAGACAGTAATTGCGGTATTAAGGTCTAATTTCTCTTACGATGGCCGAAGAAGTGTTACAAATGCCGTCTTAGGCGAATTTTTCGTTATGCATGGTCCATTGGAGCGGGTGTGACAATTCTTGCGGGCAATTGGCCGGCCGAGGACACGGCTTCCAGGGGCTCGAATCCCGATGTCTATCGGAAGACCCCGGCCACCCGCCTTTCGAGAAAGTAGAATGGCCAGCAATGGCCCGCGATGGCTGCGGGCCAATTAGGCACACCGGGAGTACGGGGTCATGAAATCACGGGGTATCGCGGGCGTGGCAGGGGCTGTCATGGTTGGTTGGATGGTTTGGTGGGGACCAGCGGTGGCGGACGGGGCGGGGGACGGGCATTCGTTCCCCAGTTATTTCTTTGGCTCGGCCGCAATCGGCTGGGTTGCCGGGGTCGAGGCCCTGGGTAATGTGACACGGATGGGTATACCAGGCGGGGTGTCGCGATATTCCCTTGGTGCGGCTGCAACCGACTGGCTTGTCGGGGCTGAGACTTCGGGCGGCGCAAAGCGGTTGGGCGAAAATCGCAACCGCTTCTGGTACTGTTTGGGAATATAGGGGCGTGCCCACTCGTAGACTATTCGGGCGTGCCAATCTATTTCTTCCTTTCCGGAAATCGTCGCGGTCGGGATGCAGACGCCCTGGGGAATCCCGCGCACCGTTTCACAGCGTGTATAAATGCTGAAGCTGAGAGGAGCGTTGCTGTTGCCAGCCCAGGCGACGCTTTCCGATACGACAATGGCATCCTTTAAAAACGTCTGCCTGAGCCGAACCACATAGGTCCACTTTGCCCATACCTTGCAGTGAACCCACTCGCCACGCTCCTCCGCAGGCCGGTAGTCTGGCATTTTTACGCTTAGGCGCATCAGGTCGGTGACGACGTTACCCTCCACCTTTCCGGCACGTGTCGTCCAGCCATACGCCCCATCGAAGGCCAGCGGCTCGATCTCGATGGGCCAATAGGTGGCCTTTGCGGCCGAGAGCACTTCACTGGCCTTGAATGCGACGAGCTTTTCTTCCATTGTCCTGGTAAAGCAGACCTTGAGCCTAAGCAGAAGCAGGTATCGCAACTGGGCCTCCCTGCCGAGAGCCGTCACCTTGGGCCAGAGTGTTTGGAATGGAGCACCACACAAAAACTGCTGCGCAGACTGATCCTGAGCGTCTCTGGTGAATCGGGGCCACCGTTGTGCGAGAAGGGCATCGACGTGGCGGGCGTAGAGGGTGGACAGGATTCGGCCCAGTGTGAGCCGGGCGCTCTGCCCACCAGCACGTTGCGCAAGCAATTGGATTTCTTGGGCGAGGGCCTCGTGGCCCAGGGCTCGGTGTTCTTGGGCCGATTCGACGAGCGCCTCGACTGCCCCAGGCCCCATGGCGAGCAAGTCTCTTGCCGCAAGTTTTCGTACGGCTGCGGAGTGAGAATCGAGGTTTTCCAGAGCCAACTGCAGTCGCTTTGGGTCTGGTTGAGAAGACATCTTGGCCAGTCGACCTTCAATCATTGGGACAGCCTCGACACCTGCGATTTCAAGTTCATGGGCGGCGTCGGAATTATCCTGCGTGGCGACGCTCTCGATGAGGTCTTGCCAATGCGCGGTTCGCCCTTCGCTCTCTGCTTGCAAAACACACGGGTTGGGCGAGGCGAGAAACGCCATGATGAAACCGCAAGTCACGCACGCAAGGTGACCAAATGCGGCCCGGCCGAAGATAGGCGCGATAGGCTGGGTGAGCGGTCTTAGACGCCTGCACGCTCGCATAAGCAGTCCCCAAACGACACCCCTATGATAACAGAACTTATTTGTCCTTATACTAGCCTTGGCACAAACTGTGAGGAGGTCGCGCGGGCCGCATCCTCCACGGGGGTGCGGCCCCCGAAGCCCGCGTATATTTCAGCAAAGGAAAAACGCGATAAACATGGGCGGCGATGCCGCCACGGGGTTCACCTTCGCGGTCCGCGGGTGTAGACTAGGCGGGTCGGTATGGGAAAGAAGAAGGTCGGCGAACGAAGCATTGGACGAAGTGGGGCCGTCCCGGTGTACATCGAGACGGCCCCCCGCAATTGGCCGGATTTGGCCGGGAAGCGGCACGCAACAGCGTGCCCTACGCAGAGGTGGGCGGTGCCCCCCTACCCCCCCCCGGAAGCGCCCCGGAATTGCCGCGGAACCGGGGCGTTTCGCGGGTTTTCAAGGTAATCGTGCCAGGGATGGCTGAGCATTTGCCACAATTCGTGCACCTGCACCTGCACAGCCAGTACTCGCTGCTGGATGGGGCGTGCCGCACGGGGGACCTGGTCAAGCGGGCCAAGGAGTTGGGGCAGTCGGCGGTGGCGGTGACCGACCACGGGGCGCTGTTTGGGGTGATGGATTTCTACATGAAGGCCAAGGCCGAGGGGGTGAAACCCATCATCGGCATGGAGGCCTACATGGCCCAGGGGCCGCGGCAGGACCGCACGGCCACGGGGGTGAAGGATGGGGGGTACCACATCCTGCTGCTGGCGCAGAACCGCCAAGGGTACCAGAATCTTCTGAAGCTGGGGTCGATCGCGTTTACCGAAGGGTTCTATTACAAGCCGCGCATCGACCGGGAGGTGCTCAAGGAGCACAGCGCGGGGCTGGTGGCCACCAGCGCCTGCCTGGGTGGGGAGATCCCCACGGCCCTGACGGCCGACAACCGCAAGCGGGCCAAGGAGATCGCCGAGGCCTACCTGGAGATTTTCGGGCCCGACCGCTTCTTTATCGAAGTGCAAAAGCACATCCGCGAGCAGGATGAGGTCAATCCGGCCCTGATCGACCTGGCGGACAAGCTGGGGGTGGGGGTGGTGGCGACCAACGATGTGCATTTTCTACGGTCGGATGACCACGGGCCGCACGATGCTTTGTGCTGCATCGCCACAGGCAAGCTGCTGTCGGATGAATCGCGGCTGAAGTATCCGACGGAGCTGTACCTGAAATCGGGCGAAGAAATGCTTCAGGCGTGGGACCACCCGCGCTGGCGCGAGGCGTGTGCCAACACGGTGCGGATCGCCGGGATGTGCGAACTGGAGCTGAAGTTCGGGGCCAGTTATGCGCCGGTGGTGAAGATTGAGAAAGCAGAAGGGGCCGGGGGCAGGGGTCTAGGGTCCAGGGCGGAAGAGAAGAGCCCTCCCCCGGGCTCTGCCTTGCCCCCGGAAGCGTCAAGGGAGAGGGGAC
>JAJXSS010000173.1 GCA_021784455.1 Planctomycetota bacterium | reverse complement strand
TTGGTTGCGGAATCGCTGCATTGACGTGCAGATGGTTGCCTGGGCCGCGATCGGGCGATATATTCCTTGGTTCACTCGTGCGGGGCCGTAGCTCAATTGGGAGAGCGCTGCGTTCGCAATGCAGAGGTTGCCGGTTCGATCCCGGTCGGCTCCATTCCCACCCCCCCTTGATCGCACCGCGGGTCCGCCCGCCGACGCCGCTGGATTCTGCGGCGTGGCCCGGCGGGTCTGTCGGCGGCGCGGGGGCCGTGGGGGAGGGCGGCCGGGCCTGCCCGGATGGTCTGGCCAGCCCACGAGCCGCCGCATTGAGACGTTGACCCCCGGTGCCCGGTCCGCTAGGTTTACCGGGCTGTGAACGGATCAGCGGACCGGAGTTGCTTTTTATGGCTGCCAATCCCAAGCCTGCCGCCCTGGCCTTGATGCCGACGTTCGGCTTCGGAGACCGCCTGGGGCTGGCGACCCACGGCCATCTGGATGCGCTCAAGGCTCACGGCGGGCCGATCCTGCCCATCTTCGCCCAGCAGTCCATCCGGGAGATGACACGCACCAAACGCAGCCCCAAAGAGGTCATGCAGGCGGCGGTGCAGGCCCTGAAAATCGAGCGCTACACGGGCCCCTGGGGCGCCGATGCCGATCACCTCAAAACCCAGGCCGATGCCGATGTGACCGCGGCCGCGGGTTTCATCTTTTTCACCCTCGACCCCTCCGAGCACGTGGACCAGCAGGCCGACAGCTACGATGAAGCCACGCTGGAAGCCAAGTTCAAGGCCGTGGAAAACGAGATCAACTGGATCAGCCAGTACGAGGAGCAGAGCTTCAAGCTCAAAGGCCGCCAGAGCGTCAAGTTCGACCGCCTGACGGTGCGGCGGGCGGCGGTGAAATACGGCCGGGCGATCAATCACACGATCAAGCTGGCGTCTTACATCCAGTTCATCACCGCCAAGGCCGGGCAGGAATGCGAGATCGAGCTGTCGGTGGACGAGACACCGCAGCCGACCGCCCCGGCCGAGCACTACATCCTGGCCGACCAGTGCCTCAAAGCCGGCATCAAGCTGGTCAGCCTGGCGCCGCGCTTGGTGGGCGACTTCGAAAAAGGCGTGGACTACAAGGGCGACCTGGCGGTCTTTGAGAAGTCGCTGACCACGCACGCCAACATCGCCCGCACCCTGGGCCCGTACAAGCTGAGCCTGCACTCGGGCTCGGACAAGCTGTCGATCTACAGTGCCCTGGCCCGGATCACCAAAGGCCAGTTCCACGTCAAGACCGCGGGCACCAGTTATCTGGAAGCCCTGCGCGTGGTGGCCCGGCACGAGCCGAAGTTGTTCCGGCAGATCGTCGAATTCGCCCGGACCCACTACCTGGCCGACAAGGCGACGTACCACGTTTCGGCCACGCTCGAGGGCGTGCCCGAACCGGCCCAGGTGGGGGACGACGCGGAACTGGAAACACTGTACCTGGATGACTGGGCCCAGACGCCGGCGGGCAAGGGCTTCACCCGGCCGGGCCGGCAGATCCTGCACTGCACTTTTGGTTCGGTGCTGACCGATGGCAGCCTGGGCCCGGCCCTCAAGGGCGTGCTGCAGGCCCACCCCGACACGCACCGGCGGATTCTGGCCGAACATTTCGGGCGGCATCTCGACGCCTTGGGCCAGGGCCTGTGAAAACCCGTCCGGGGGGTCAAGATGGTGATACAATTACCCGACTGTGACAAGTAAAGATCGCTTCCTTTTCTGCAGGGTGCGACAAACGGTTTATTTTGCTCAACCTACAGAAACCCCAAGGGAGCCGGTTCCGGACACGATGGTCAAGCCACCCACGAGTGGAAGGCCGGGATGCTCCGGCCAGGCACCCACCTTGTTACCTGGGGTTTGAGCAAACAACCGAACGGCCCAGGCGGAGGGGAAGACGATCTCTGGTTGATGCTGTCTGATGGATGATCTGCCGAAGGTCCCGGAAACGCCCCGATGCCGCCGATGTCATCCAAGATCAAAGATCAGCCATCCCCGATCAGAGATTCTGCCACGGTGGCCCATCTGGTGGCGCGGATCGTGGAAAGTTTCCAGGCCCACCGTGGCACGCAGCACCTGGATGCCACCTTCCTGCCCAGCCGCAAGCGCACCATCCAGATCCTGGAGCTGCTGCGGCACCTGGTTTTCCCGGGTTTCTTCGATGAGGAGCGGCTCAGTTCCGCCACGGTGCATTTCCACGCCGGCGAGTTGCTGACGCGGATCCACGACCTCCTGTACGAGCAGATCCGCGAGGCCCTGCGCTACGAGGAGAACCGCACCAAGGGCAAGGGCGTGGGGGACGCCTGCCCCCACTGCGACAGTCAGGCAACGCGCATCACCCAGCAGTTCCTGGAGCGGCTGCCGGAACTGCGGGCCCGCCTGGCCCTGGATGTTCAGGCCGCCTTCGATGGCGACCCGGCGGCCGTCAGCACCGATGAGACGATCTTCTGCTATCCGGGGGTCGATGCCATCTTCACCCACCGCGTGGCGCACGAGTTGTGGAACCTCAAGGTCCCGCTGCTGCCGCGCATGATGAGCGAATACGCGCACAACGAGTCGGGCATCGACATTCACCCCGGGGCCGTCATCGGCGATTCCTTCTTCATCGACCACGGCACGGGCGTGGTGATCGGCGAGACCACGACCATCGGCAACCGGGTCAAGATCTACCAGGGCGTGACGCTGGGGGCGCTGTCCACCAAGGGGGGTCAGGTCTGGCGCGGCCGCAAACGCCACCCCACGATCGAAGACGATGTGACCATCTACGGCGGGGCCATCATCCTGGGCGGCGAGACGGTCATCGGCCGCGGTTCGACCATCGGCGGCTCGGTCTTCCTGACCCAGTCCGTGCCGCCCAACTGCACGGTCAGCATGAAACCCCCGGAACTGCGCGTCAGCAACAAGGCCACGCGTAAGAAGCACGTGCCGCCGACGCCCGAACCCCCCGCCCAGATCCCGCCGGACTTCCAGATCTGAACCCGCTGCGGGTGGCGTGCCCGCGTCCGGCCGACCGGAGCCCTGCCGCGCGCCCAAGCCCTTGATTCCAGGACGGGGCAGAGCCCCGCGCAGGCGGGGGTCGCGGCCTATCATCAGTTATGCCCAGCCGAACGATTGATTTCAGCGTGCCGATCCCGCTGTTTCCGCTGCCCAACTGTGTCCTGCTGCCCCATGCCACCATTCCCTTGCATGTTTTCGAGCCGCGTTACCGCAGCATGGTGCACGATGCCCTGCGCGGCCGGAAACTGATCGCCATGGCCGTGTTCGACGGCGACACGTGGAAGCAGGATTACCTGGGCGAACCGCCGCTGCGCGACTACGTATGCGTGGGCCTGATCGTCAAGCACGAGCGGCTGTCGGATGGCCGCTACAACCTGCTGCTGCAGGGCGTGTGCCGGGCGAGCGTGGCCCACGAGGTGGCCCACGAGCACTACCGGCTGGCCATCCTCAAGCCCCTGGAAACCCGCCCCCCCATGGAGATCGACCTGGCGGACCAGCGCCGGGGTCTGGAACAACTTCTGGGCGATCCCCTGCTGAAACAACTGGCTTCGGTCAGCGCCGTGCGCAACTGGGTGAGCGATGAGATCCCCACGGCCGCCCTGACCGATTTGGCCATCATGACCATCTGCGGCGGGATCGAAGACCGCTATCACATGCTGTCGGAATGCGATCCACGCCGCCGAGCCCGCTGGCTGACGCACCACCTGGAGGGCCTGCGGCACACCCTGGTCCTGGCCCAGCCCTTCGACCACGCCCGGGATGAAGACGGGCTGGGGCTGAATTAGTCACGCGTCAACAGTCACCAGTCACGCGTTTTCGGCTCGATCTGTGGCTGGCGGTGAATGGCTCGTGACGTGCGCCATTGCCTGCACGTTACAATGCCGCGATGGCTTTGACCGCTGCCGACATGGCCAATGATCCCCTGCTGGCCGACCTGACCGAGCCCCAGCGTCAGGCCGTCACCCACGTGCAGGGACCGCTCCTGGTGCTGGCCGGGGCCGGCTCGGGCAAGACCCGCGTCATTACCCGGCGCATCGCCTGGCTGGTGCTGCGGGTGGGGCTGGCGCCCTGGAACATCCTGGCCATCACCTTCACCAACAAGGCGGCCGGGGAAATGCGCGAGCGCGTCGCCCGGCTGGTTTCCGAGCGCCAGGCCCGGGCCATCACCATCTGCACCTTCCACAGCCTGTGCGCGCGTCTGCTGCGGCAGTATGCCCGCCAGGCCGGGCTGCCCGAAAACTACTCGATCTACGACACGGGCGACCAGGAACGGGCCGTGAAACGGGCCCTGGAACGGCTGCAGATCAGCGGCACCAACTTCCCCCCCTCGCGGGTGCTGGCGGCCATCTCCAACGCCAAAAACGACCTCGTCGGCCCCGAGGAATTTGCCCGCCAGGCCCACGACTTTTCCGACAGGCACATCGCCCGCATCTACCACCAGTACCAGGAGCAGCTTCAGAAATCCCAGGCTCTGGATTTCGATGATCTGCTGATGCGCACGGTGGCCCTGATGCGCCAGCACGCCGAGGTGCTGCAGGAGTTGCGCGAGCGCTTTCAGTACATCCTGATCGACGAGTACCAGGACACCAATCACGCCCAGTTCATCCTGGCCAACGCCCTGGCCTCGGGCTCGGCCCAGCAGCAGAACATCTGCGCCACGGGCGACCCGGACCAGTCCATCTATGGCTGGCGCGGGGCCAACATCCAGAACATCCTGGAGTTCGAGCAGCACTACCCGCGGACGGCGGTGGTGCGCCTGGAGCAGAACTACCGCTCCACCAAGCACATCCTGGCGGTGGCCGACCACCTCATCCAGTTCAACCAGCAGCGCAAGCACAAGCGTCTGTGGACGGAGAATGAGGCCGGCCGGCCGGTGCAGGTGGCGGTGTGCTTCAACGAACAGCAGGAGGCCGGCTGGGTGGCCCACGAGATCCGCCGCCACCGCGCCCAGGACCAGATCGCCTACGGGGACATGGCCGTGTTCTACCGCCTGAACAGCCTGAGCCGCGTGGTGGAAGATGCCCTGCGCAACGCCGGCATCCCCTACCAGATCGCCCGGGGCACGGCGTTCTACGAGCGCAAGGAGATCAAGGATGCGGTGGCCTATTTGCGGGCCATCGCCAACCCGGCCGATGAGGTCAACCTGCTGCGCATCCTCAACACGCCGGCCCGCGGAATCTCCGAGGCCACGGCCAAGGGGTTGCAGGCCCAGGCCGTGGCCCGCAACCAGACGGTCTATGAAATACTGCAGAAGCCTCAGCACGTGCCGGGTCTGAACACCCGGGCCCTGAACGCGATCCGCGCTTTTGCCACGCTGCTGGAGAAGTGGCGTTTTGTGGCGGGACTATGGGAAGGGGCAAGGGGCTTGGGGCAAGGGGCAAGCAGACAGGCCGCTTCCGCTCCCGCATCTCTGTCTACCGAATCCTCTCCCCTTGCCCCCAGCCCCTTACCCCATTCCGGGGGTGCCCCTTCTTCCGACCTGGAGCACCAGCCGTCCCTGCGCGGCTTCGTCGAGCAGGTGCTGCGCGAATCCGGACTGCACGCCCTGTACAAGGCGGACAAGGCCGATCCCGATCAGGAGCGCCTGGCCAACCTGGGGGAACTGGTGTCCTCGGCCCAGCAGTTCGAAACCGATTACGAGAAACTCCACGCCCAGGACCGCCCGGCCCTGACCCTGGCCCGCAAACTGGCCGCCTACCTGGAGCAGATCAGCCTGGTCAGCGACCAGGATGCCCTCAACTCCACCCAGGGCTCGGTCACGCTGATGACGCTGCATGCGGCCAAGGGGCTGGAGTTCCCCGTCGTCTTCATCGTGGGGCTGGAAGATGGCCTCTTGCCCCACAGCCGCTGCCGCGACCACCCCGACCAGATGGAGGAGGAGCGGCGCCTGTGTTTCGTGGGCATCACCCGGGCCAAACGCTTTTTGTCGCTCAGCCGCGTGAAGTTCCGCACCGTGTTCGGCAAGACCACGCCCACCATCCCCAGCCCGTTCCTGCGCGAACTGCCCCAGGCCAGCGTGGCGGTGACCGATCTTTCGGCCGGCAGCGCAGGGCCCGCCCTGGACGAGGGCGACGAGGTGCAGGCCTTCCTGGACGATGAGGAAGGGATGGTCCCCGGGGCGAGGGTGCGTCACGCGATGTTCGGGTTAGGCCGGATTCTCAAGATCAGCGGCAGCGGCCCCCATGCCCGCGTCCTGATCCGCTTCGAAACATACGGCACCAAGACGCTCGTGCTCGAACACGCCCACCTCGAACCGGCGTAGGGAACGCTGCGGGTTTGACGGACAGGAGGATGCAACCCCCTTAAGGGTTGTGTGGGATGATGCGCGTCGATTTCCGGGGGCGTTGCCCCCGGCTGGTACATGCCGGCCCTGCGGGCCGCAGAGCCGTCGGTTCGGCCCTGGCCAAATACATGGCATCTGCGGCGGCCCAGGAAGTTCGGCCAGGACCGAACGTACCTCGCCGCCGTGGCCCATCAATCCTCTTTCCGCCCGCCGATCTTCACTTTGGGGTGCGTCATCAGGCCGATATATCCGCCCAGATGCAGACCGATCAGGCCTACGCCGGCATAGCGCAGG
Organism: Planctomycetota bacterium; assembly: GCA_021784455.1. Taxonomy (GTDB): domain Bacteria; phylum Planctomycetota; class Phycisphaerae; order Phycisphaerales; family Phycisphaeraceae; genus JAJXSS01. The sequence continues at coordinate 1,901 of JAJXSS010000173.1, read as the reverse complement.
ACTTCGGATGCCGTCGCGGTCGTCTTGAGCCCGGCCAGCACCGCCACCAGGGCCAGCAGCAGCAGGCCGTTGAGGATGAACAGGGCCGGCAGCACGTGCCCCACCAGCCAGCGGCGCACGCTCAGGCCCAGGGCCAGGCTGACGACCAGGATGATGGTGCTGGGCGCCCAGCGGCCCTGCCGGGCATCGGCTCCCATGGCCAGATAGACCATCACCCCCAACATGATGCACTTGACCAGACCGGAGAAGCGGGCGTTGGCCAGAAATCGTTGCAGGGGACTCATAGGCAGCGATCCTACCGATTTTTTCATACGGCCGCGGATGGTCCGGGGGTAGAATAAGGGTATGAACGGGACCCAGATCAAGATCTGCGGTGTCAAGAGCCCCGACATTGCCCGGGCGGCCGCCCAGGCCGGGGCCCGGTGGGTCGGGCTGGTTTTTGCCAGCGGCTCGCCCCGGCACCTGAGCCTTGACCACGCCCGGACCATCGTGGCCGCCCTGCCCCCGGAGGTCGAGCCCGTGGGTCTGTTTGTAGATGATCCCGTGGAGCGGGTGCGTCAGGTGGCGCGGGAGGTGGGCCTGCATACGGTGCAGCTCCACGGCCACGAAACGCCCGAATACGTGGCCTCGCTGACCCCGTTGGCCGTGTTCAAGGCTGTTTCCTTCGAGGCCGGAGCGGCCGAGCACCTGCTGGACCCCTGGCGCCAGCCGGCGCCCAATCTCCAGGCCCTGCTGCTGGATGCCCCGCCCCAGCCCTCGGGCGCTGTTTCCGGGGGCAATGGCCACGCGTTCGACTGGCAGGCTCTGGCCGACTTGCAGCAAACCGGGGGCCTGCGCGATCTGCCGCCCTGGCTGCTGGCCGGCGGCCTCAGTCCGGAAAACGTGACCGGGGCCATCCAGCTTCTGCACCCCTTCGGGGTGGATGTGTCCAGCGGGGTGGAATCGGCCCGGGGCGTGAAAGATCCCGCCCTGATTCGCGCCTTTTGCCAGGCCGTGCAGGCGGCCGACCGAGCCCAGGCTGTTGCCCCTGGTTAGGCCCCTCCGCGGCCGGCACCTTGCTCCAGATCACGACTGCAGGGCCGCCTGGGTCATCGCGAAATAGTTGGCCCAGGGCACGTAATCCGGCACGCTGTTGCCCGTGCCCAAGGCGTAGCTGCCGCGCCCGCGAGCACGCTGGAGCATGGCCCGGCTGCGGGCGGTGATCGCGGCCGGCTGGCCCCGGCAGACGAAATCCAGATCGATGCCGCCCAGGATGGCAATCCGCCGCCCCCAGCGTTCGTAGGCCTGTTCCACCGGCAGGATCTTGTCCTCGTAAGAATGCTTGCCGTCGAACTTCAGGTCGTCGATGATCTCATCCATCACGGTTTCAAGCTGCCCGCACGAATGCAGGATGGCCGGCCGGCCGGCGGCGTGAATGGCCTGGACCATCTTGCGATGCCAGGGAAAGACATACTGCCGCATCTGCTCGGGGCTGAGCATGGTCTGGGTGGCAAAGCCCCAGTCATCGTTGACGATGGCCGCCCCCACGGCCGAATGGGGCAGGGCCTTTTCATACATCCGCAGCAGGCGCGAACCCACGGCATCAAAAAGGTCCTGGGCCAGAGGCGGATCATCCGCCAGGAGGAAGCACAGGCCCTCGTAGCCGGCCAGGGCCATCACATTCTCCAGCACCCCGTTGGGGCCGTAAACGATGACTTTCATGCCCTGGGGCAGGGCCGCCGCCGCCCGGTCCAGGATGCTGTAATCAGCCTGGCCGGGATCCTGCCAGGGGTAGGCGGCGAAGCTGGCCCGGTCGCTGATCACCGCCGTTTCGTTCATCGAACGGCTGCGCTGGCCGTGCTGGGCCTCGCGCGTGGGGAAGTTGAGCGTTGAAGGAATCAGGGTGACGTAGTCATAAGACG
>JAJXSS010000172.1 GCA_021784455.1 Planctomycetota bacterium | reverse complement strand
TGGAGGTGCAGGTCCATGTGATACTCACGCAGGAGCTGAGCGAATTCCTGCTGCAGGGGCCCCACGTAGTTGGTGACCAGCAGTTCCATGGCCTGCACCAGGTTGAGCCCCGCACGCACGCCCGAGGCCAGCGTCATGATGCCGTCGACCAGTTGCTGCTCCAGGCGCGCCTTGCGTTTCATTTCCAGGTGCCGCAGCACCAGCCAGGGCGTGAAGGAGCCCAGGGCGGCGCCGATGAGAAAGCCCCAGATCGAGCCGGAGATCACCATGGCGATCAGGCCGCACAGCAGCACGCCGGTTACGGCCACCAGCAGGGCGACGCGCGGGTGGAAGTTCATCAGAAGCTGCTGGTTAAGCACGCGATCGAGGCGGTCCTCCATCTTGAGGGCCCAGACCTGCACCAGGGGCAGGCCGTAACGCGCCAGCAGGTAGCCGCTGAGAAAGACCAGCGCGGAAATGAAACCGATCCAGAATGCACCGTTGTCAGTCATCTTAGAGGAACACCTTCACATCGATGTGGCCCTTGGAGATCATGTCCTGGGTAAACGAGGGCACGTAGCCGGTGTGGCGCAGGCGCGGCTGTTCGGCTTCGCGCAGGAGGAAGACATCCTCCAGACGGATCTGGCTGGTTTCGGGATCGATGCCGACCACCTCGGAAATATTGGTGACGCGGCGCCGGCCGTTGGGGAAGCGGGCGATCTGCACCACCAGGTCGATGGCCGAGACAATCTGTTCGCGGATGGCCCGCACGGGCATGTCCACCGCCATCAGCACCAGGGTCTCCAGGCGCTGCATGGCCTCGGCGGGGTTGTTGGCGTGCAGGGTGGACAGCGAGCCGTCGTGGCCGGTGTTCATGGCCTGGAGCATGTCCAGGGCCTCGGGCCCGCGCACCTCGCCCACGATGATGCGGTCCGGCCGCATGCGCAGGGCGTTACGCACCAGCTCGCGGATGGTGTAGGCGCCCTTGCCCTCGATGTTGGCCGGGCGGCCTTCCAGGGGCACGACGTGGGGCTGGGGCAGACGCAGTTCGGCCGACTCTTCCACGGTCAGGATCCGCTCCGACGGGCGGGCGAACGCCGAGAGCACGTTGAGCAGCGTGGTCTTGCCCGAGCCCGTGCCGCCGGAAATGATGATGTTCTTGCGTCCGATCACGCAGCCCTGAAGAAAGGCCGCGCCGTTCTCGCTCAGCGACCCCCGGTCGATCAAGTCATCCATCGTGAAGGGGATCCAGGCGAACTTGCGGATGGTCAGGCAGGGCCCGGCCAGGGCCAGGGGGGGGATGATGGCGTTGACGCGGCTGCCATCGGCCAGACGCGCATCCACCAGGGGGTTGGAGGTGTCCACCCGCCGGCCCACCGGCGTGAGGATGCGCTCGATGATGGACAAAAGCACCTCATCGGAGAAGAAGCTGCGCGTGGTGGGCTGGATCACCCCGTTCTTCTCGATGTAGATGCGGTCCTTGCCCACCACCATGATCTCGCTGACGTTGGCCATCTCCAGCAGGTCCTGCAGGGGCCCCAAGCCGAACATGATGTCCTGCAGGTCCTTGGTGACGGTGCGCCGGATGATGTACTGCTTGAGCCCCCCCGACACCGAGGGCATGGCCTGGCGGAACAGATCGTCAAAGCCCTCTTCCGCGATGGTCAGGTCCTCGTTGACCGAGGTGGGCTCAAAGAGCAGGGGCATCATCTCCACCATGGAGGTGACCAGCTCGGTGATGGCTTTTTCGCGGGCGGCATCGGCCGTGCGGTCATCGGCCTGCTGGTATTCGGTCTGCACCTTGCCCTGGCACTGGCGCACCACCTCGGAGATGACCAGGCGGTGCAGGTGGGTATAGAGGGTGTGGGAGATCAGGTCTTCGTCGAGCTGGCCTACGCGGCGGTCGAGGATCTGGTCCAGAGCGGCCAGGATCTGGCCCACGTAGGTGGCATCGCCCTTGTTGAACTGGCCGGTGATGCGCAGGTTCAACCGCTCGAGCAATTCGGCGTGCACTTCCTGCTCGAAGGCCACCAGACGCTTCTGGAGCTGGAAGCGGTCATCGGCGGCCGGGCCGCGGCGCCCGGGGCGCATGGCCGCCAGGGAATACTGGGCGAGCTGGATCTCGTCGCCGAAATCGAGCTTGACCGCCTGGCCGGTGGCCACTTCGCGGTTGGCCACGCGCAGGCCGGAGCGGCTGCAGTTTTCGATGAAGAACTGGTTGCCCTTGAAGAAGATGCGGGCATGCTTGCGGGCGACGAATCCGCCCTTGAGCACGATGTCGCAGCCCGCGTCGCGGCCGATGCTGATCGGCTCGGATTCCACCTGGACCGAGCGGCGCTCGTTGGTACTGTTGTCGAAGAGCCAGAACTCCATAAGGGATCTCGGATGATCTTGGATCAAGGATTGCGGATCGAGGAGCGGAGTCAGTTGTTGCCGAAAATGCCGGAGTTGGGGCTCAGGTGCAGCCCGCCGCGCCCGCCACGGCCCCGCACCAGGTCCAGCACGCGGGGGTTGATGCCGCCGTTGAATTGCACGGCCTTGGTGTCGTTGGGGTTGCGGATGAAGATGTCGAAGGGCCCCGCCACGCCCAGTTCCACCGCGGCCAGGTCCAGGGCCTGGGCCGGCGAGACATCGACGGTGATGTTGTCGTAGCTGCCCGAGCGGGGCCGCGGAGCATGGCTTTCGGAGGGCATGTAATTCCCCACTGCCACCACCTGCACGTTTTCCATGACCACCATCACGTCCGGCCGGGCCCCGCCGGTGTTGAAGGGGGCCGCGATGTCCACCTTCATCACGCCGGGCGTGAGCATGGGCGGGGTCGAGCGCGGCGAAACCGGCAGCGTCACCCAGGCCCGGCCCGGAGCGGGGGTGCGCACATTGCCCGTGCCCAGATCGTCCAGGAACAGGCTGTAGGTGACCAGGGCGTTGGTCTGGGCCCCGCGGCGGAACTCATCGGCTTCGGCGATGCGCTGGTCCAGGTCGTCCTTGTTCATCACGCCCATGGCCTTCATGCTGTCGAAGAAACGCATGGGCACGTTTTCCTGGCGCACATCCTTCTGCTGGATTTTCTCCCCGGCTCCTACGGTGCGGGTCAGCAGGAACACCGGAAAGGTCGATTCGTTGGCCTTGTCCTGGACCCGGCTGATGTAGGCATAATTGGCGACGACGGCCACCAGGGCCACGCACAGGGCGATGATGACCAGCTTGGTTCCGCCCAACGAACCGGACGCGGGTTGATTCATACACACACCTTTCATCGGCGCAGGGCACGCACCCGGCGTGCCGGGGGGAGTTCGCAGGTCGCTCGACGCCTCACGGGCGGGGCTCGGCGGCCGGCCCCGGGGCGACGGCCGGCTGCCGCAACCAGATTACCACGCGGACGCCCGTTGCGGAGTCGGGGGTCACGTAAACCGTCAGAACCTGGTCGATGCGGGGCCGCCCATCGGGCCCCGGCCGCAGATACATGCGGCTGACCGGGCGCTGGCCCCAGGGGTGGGTGGCCGGCCCGCGCGGGCCACGCAAGCGTCTGCCAGGGCTCCTGAGGGCGATGGTAAACCCGTGGTCGGCCGCCTGCTGGCGATAATAGGCCACCACCGCCCCGACCGAGGCCTGGGGAATCGACCAGAAACTCATCTGTTCGTCCCCGGCACCGCCGCGGCGGGCCACCCCCGCCAGGCGCTTGGCCCCGGGATAGGGGGCCAGCTTCGCGGGCTCGGAGGCCAGGGGTTGATCCCCCGGCCGCGACAGCAGCAGGTCACTGGTGCTGGGAGCCGGCGCCCCCGGGGTAAGCAAGGGGCCCAGAACATCCGGCCCGCGGGGACCGGGGGGGGCATCCAGGTAACCGCCGGTGTCGGGGCTCGGGGCGGCCGGCGGCGGCGCCTGGTCGGCCTGCTGCCAGTACAGGTACGCCGAGCCGCCCACCACTAGCATCAGGGCCAGGGCAAGGGGCGCCACCACCGACCGCCGGGGCGGGGCTGACGGGGCAGGTTGCGCGGGGGGAGGCATCACGGGGGCTCGGAGCGCAGGTCTAGGGCACGGTGATGGTCGGGCCGGCGTAACCCGGCTTGAGCACGTAAATGCCGCGGATCAGGTGGGCCAGCAGGTTGCCCTCGTTGTCCAGCGGTGTCATCTCGTTCTCGAAATCGCTGAAAAACGTATCCCGGGCGGGGTAAAGCATCCAGGGGCCCGAGCCGGATTGCACCCAGGTGCCCTTACTCTGCGTCCAGCCGTTGGCGAACTTCCAGTCGTTGCCCAGACGCACGTGCTGGTGCTTGATCGGCTGGTCCAGAAGCTGCCAGAACTTGATCTCGCTGGGAATGGTGGCGGTGACTGTGGCCGTCGATCCCTTGGGAAACTCGCTGATGGCCTTGGTGATCAGGTTGCCGGTATCGGCCGAGGCGTTCTGGCCCGACTGGGTCAGGGCATCGCTGGCATCGGTGGGGAAATCACTGCTGTGATCGACGCTCACCTGCTGCTGGGGCCGGTTCAGGAAGAGCTGGCTCAGGACGTAGCCCTCATCGAGGGTGTTGCCGCCGGGCCGGGGGGCGCCCTGGGCCTGGGTCCAGGCGGAGAAGCGGTCGGCCACCTGCACCTGCTGCACGTACACCACCCCCCGCCCAAAATAGAAGATCAGCAGCAGCACGAACACCAGAAACGGCAGAACGAGGATCATTTCCATCATCACGGTGCCGGCAGAATGTCGGGAAGGGGGTCTCATGGGAAAGTCTCCGCGTTGCCACGAGGGCGGATTTTCAATTCCCGATTCCCCAAGGCGTCCGCGGCCGGTATGCCGGGGCAATCGAAAATCGAAAATCGAAAATTCTTCTCAGTGCGTCAGCATCACATTTGCCAGGGGTTCGATGTTCTTGAGGTATTTCTCCACCGGTTGCAGGGTGTCCACGCTGAGGAAGGTCATCTGGCTCATATCCTGGCTGCCGGTCTGGTCCAGGCGGTTCACCCACTGCGGCAGGTCGGCCACACGCTCGACCTGGCTGCCCCACATCTGGGTCCAAAGGTCGAACGAATGATTGTTGTAGACCTCCACCTGGGCCAGGGCCAGCATCGCGGCATCGGGCTTGCCGCCCTGGAACTTCGTGGGCCACAGCAGGGCCGTGTCCGGGCGGCGCACCACGGCCAGGTAGGTCAGGTACTGGCGGCGGGCATCGGCCAGGGGGGAGAGCTGGCTGTGATCCAGGTCGGTGGGGGCCACGAGCTGGTTGCGCGAGGCGAAGTTGAAGGGGTTGCGGATGTCCTGGGGCGTGCCCACATCGATGCCCATGAAGACGTAATACACGCTGTGCCGCACCTGGGTGGTGATGCCGGTTTGGGGGTCGGTGGAGGAATAGATGGGGTACTCATCCAGCCAGATGTAGCTGTCCACGCGGTCGGAATCGCCCAGCCCGGCCGGTTCCAGCCAGGTGCCGTTGACCCAGAGCATGTCGGTGTCGTAATGCTGGACCCCCGAGTCCTGCACCGTGCCGTCAGGCATCACGGTGACGTTGCGGTCGAAACGCATGCGCAGCCAGGCGGTGTGGTAAATGTGCTGCGAGGTGTCTTGGGCGATGGAGCGGGCCGACTCGTAGTTGGTCACCCAGCGGGGGCGGATGGCCTGGTTGGGCGGCGTGGGCACATCGGTGGAGTAGGTGCCCGTGCGCCGCCCGTTCATGCCCTGGCCCAGGCCCTCGAGCACCATGGTGCCATCGGGGGCCACCACATCGTAGATCCAGTGCATGGTGGCCTGCGAGATGTAGGTCACGCTGGTCCGGCCGTTGCCCAGATCCTTGACCAGCAGCACCAGATCGTTGCTGGTCGTGTTCACCCCGTCCTCCAGGTAGAAGTAGTTCGAGGGCGGGTTGGTGCGCTGCATGTTCGGGCCGTCGAACCAGTAGCGGTAGTCCTTGACCAGGTCGATCTCCCACGCCATCTTGCCGGCCGCCCGGTCGGCGGCGTTGCGATAGCCGCGCACCTTCAAGGGCAGCGGCCGATCCGGCGGATACACCGCCTCCTGGGGCCACAGATAGCCCAGCTTGGTCACGGCCAGCTTGTCCACGTGCTGGTCGAAGCGGCTGTACCTGAGGTGAGACTGGGTGAAGCCGCTGACCTGATCCATGGTGTAGCGGAACGGGCCATAGGGGGCATAGGCAATGATGTGCCTGGAGGAGGCGTTTCCGGGGGGCCAGTTGCCGCTCCAGCTCGATTTGCCGTGGGCCTGCGTGCCGCTGTCGCCCTGGCCTGTCACGCTGGTGCCCCCGCCGGTGCTGCCCGAGTAGATCCAGTCGCGCCAGCCGAAGACGGCATCGTACGGGCCGCGGTTGTCCTTCTTGTCGTCCACCGTGGGCGGCAGCAGGCCTTTGGCTACCGGCTGGTAGAAGTCGTCGAATTTGCCGCGCTGGTAGGGCACGGTGGGCAGCACGGGCACCAGGAAGGCGGTGTTGCCCGAGCGGATCGTTTCTCCGGTGGCGCCCGAGAGGTCGGCCAGACCGCCGCGCACGGCGTTCAACTGGGCATTCAGGCCCAGGTTGGCCATGGCCGTCTGGTTGTACAGGTCCATGGCCTCCATGGCCTGCCACAGCTTGCCCCGGCCGCCGGGGCCCTCGTAGTAGGTCAGGTCGCGGATGTCGTAGCTGCCCCCCGGAATCTTCAGCACTTCGTCCACGGGCTGGAGCCAGGCCACCTCCTGATCCAGTTCGGAGGCCACGTTGTTGAGTTCATCGCGCACCCAGCTTTCCCGGATGGCCCGGCCGAGCTGGTCGCGCACGGCCTGCTGCATGGCGGTCTGGTCGATGAGCGAGTAGTCCACGGCTTCGGGCATGGCGTCGAGCACGTTGACGCTGGTGATGAGCTGGGCCATGCCCACGTTGTTCATGGCCACCGTGTTGAGGGTGCGGGCCACCCAGCCGGCGCCGGCGGCGGCGGTGGCATCGGCGGCGTTCTGGGCCACCAGCCGGCCATTGGCCTGCTGACCCAGGTTCATCACAAACAGCACCAGCCCGCACAGCAGGAACAGACCCATGAGGGTGATCGCGATGACAACGCCCCGGCGGGAGGAATTCTTGGTTTTCGATTTTCGATTTTCGAGGGACACCGGTGCACCGCTCCCGCGGGCCCCTCTTCTCTTCCAATCCAAAATCGAAAATCCAGAATCGAAAATCATCACCATCCTCCCCGTCAATGCGTCAAGGCCACGCTGGCCACCGGACTGGCGGCGGTCAGGTACTGGCTTACCTCCTGCACCGTCTGGGGGGCCAGGGTGGGCGGCAGGTTGGCCTGCTGGCCCTGGACGAGCGTCTGCAGCCAGCCGGCATAATCAGTCACCGGCTCCAGTTGCTCGCCCCACATCTGGGTCCACAGGTCAAACGAATGGTTGTTGAAAACCTGGGCCTGGGCGATGGCCAGCATGGCGCTGTCGGGCTTGCCGCCGGTGAACTTGGCAGGCCACAGTTCGGCCGTGTCCGGCCGGCGCACGGCGGCCAGGAAGGTCAGGTACCGGCGCTCCGATGCCGGCTGAGGCTTGACCAGGCTGTGATCCAGATCGGTCGGCGCCGGCAGATCGCCCCGGCTCTGGAAGTTGTAGGGGTTGCGGATCTGCACGGGGTCGCCCACGTTGACCCCGATGAAAAAGAAGTCATCGATGCGGTACACGGTCTGGCGCACCGGCTGGCCCTGGTTGTCCCACTGGGGCTCGATGCCGATGGTGCCATCCTGCAGCACGGTGTACTGCCAGTGGTCGCGTACTACGAAGTTGCCCACCTGGGTGACCGTCGGCGGGCTGACCCACCGGGTGGGGTCGGTCCAGCCGTTCAGGCGCACCAGCCGGGCCGGATCATCGGGGAAGATGTAGGCCCAGGAACCGGGGCTCAGAAAACGCCCGTCCCCCTCGGGATAACGGCTCTTGATCTCAACTTTCACAAAGAGGGTCTGGCGGATGGTGGGGCTGCCCGCGGCGGCGATGGACCGGGCCTGGTTCAGGTCCAGAATCCACTGGGGCTCGATCAGTTGCGTGCTGGCGCTCCAGCGGTGCAGTTGCTGGAGGGCCTGGGGCCACACGTTGGCCAGCTTGGCGTAGGCCTGAATCCGGACGTAAGAGGCAAACTGGGTGTGCCGCAGATGCGCGGCGGCGAAATCGCTCACCGCGCGCAGGGTCTGGGTTTCCGGTCCCCAGACGCGGTAATGATCCGGCGGGTTGTAGCCGCTTTGCACGAAATGGGCCCCGCTGCTGTCGCCGGCCCCCGCCCCGTCGCCGATGGGCACGTGGCCCCGGCCGCCCGAGGCCCCCGTGGGGGTGCCGCCCACCCAGGTTCCCACCGGTCCTCCACCCACCAGCCAGCGCCAGCCGAACACGGCATCGTAAGGCCCGCGATTGCTCTTGGGATCATCGACGCCCACCGGCAGCAGGCCCTGCAGCACCGGCCGCTCGAAATCATCAAACTGGCCGCGCACGGTGGGCAAGGTGGGTTCCAGGGGGGCCACAAATGCCGCCGCGCCTTGGCCGCTTCCTTCACCGGGGCCTTCGGGCCCGCCCGGCC
>JAJXSS010000171.1 GCA_021784455.1 Planctomycetota bacterium | reverse complement strand
TTGCCGCGCAGAAGCGACGTAGCCATGGTGCAAAACTCCCTGGGGATATTGGGTGATTCCCGTGGTTCACGGGAGGGACGGGTATTCTAAGGTTTGGGGGCCAGGGGGCAAGGCCCAGGGGAATTGTCCGACGCTTTTTCACGAGGCGCTCTTGATCTCTTCCAGGAGTTGCCGGGCCAGGGCCTGCTGGCCCGCATCCTTCAGAAACGGCAGGGCCTGTGTCAGCAGTGGCCGGGCCCGGCCACTCTGGTGCAGATAGCGGGCATAGACCAGCCCCAGCATGAGCTGAATCTGCTCCACCTGCGGGTACGACCCGTAGGACTTCAGGAAAAGCTCATAGGCCCGCGCGGCCGCGGCATAGTGGCCATCCGAGGTGAGCTGGTTGGCCAGATCAAGTTGTTCCTGCTGACTCATAACCTGATCCGGATCGGCTTCCAGAAGCTGGGTATAACCGGAGGCGGCACCCGACAGGTCATGCTGGGCCAGCCGGCTGCTGATGCTCCGGCGCAGTTCCACCACGCGGGCCTGTTGCGGCGTCAGAGGCGACGCCTGGCCCCCGTTACCCGCTCCGGCCACGCGGCTGTCGGCCGGCAACTGGCCGTGCCAGGGCTGATAACCCTTGCGGGTCATGGTGCGAAACTGGGCCCGGCGGCGGCGGTGCTCAATCATCGAGAGCAGGTCGTACGGCTCACGCGGCAGCAGGCGGGACCACAGCAGGCCCATGCCCACCAGAAAGCCGAAACTGTAACCCGCCAGGTGGGCCCAGTAGGCCACAAATCCCCCCCCCGTAATGCTCATGAAGATATTTTCCCCCACCTGGAAAAGGATCAGGAAAATGCTGGAGATCTCAAAATAGTCGATGAAGATGAAAAACCAGTAGAAGATCGTGACGTTGGAAAGGGGAAACAGGGCCAGATACGCCCCGGTAACGGCGCAAATGGAGCCGCTGGCCCCCAACACCGGCACGCCGGCGATGAGCGTGTTGCCAATCCCCGCCAGCACCCCCCCCGCCAGGTAGAACGCGAGGTACCCGATCTTCCCCAGCCGGTCTTCGACGCTGTTGCCGAAGACGTAGAGAAAGATCATGTTGCCGATGATGTGCATCCAGCCTTCATGCAGGAACTGGTAGGTGATGAACTGATACGGAATGCCGTACCACATCCCCAGGTTCTCGGGATGGAGGATCAGTTGGTCCTTCAAGCCCCGGTAAGCCGGATCAAAATGAAAGAACAGGAAAATCGCGACATTCACGGCCACCAGGCTGTAATTCACCCAGGGGATGCGGCGGCGCGGGCGGTCGGTGCGGATGGGGAAAAAGATGAACATGCGATGGTCAGTCTCGGTGCGGGCGGCGCCGGGGCCGAGTTCATGGGCCGCTGAATCGGGCCGATTGTAGGGGCCCAGGCCGGCGGGATGCAAAACCGGGGGCAACCGGGGGCGAACCGGGGGCGAACTTCAGGTTCTGAGGCTCATCCCCTGCCAGCGTCAGGGGCGGTGATGCCCACGGGGCTTGCCCCCCCCGGCGCCCGGGCACTCACGACCTTCAGCAGCCAGAACAACCCCGCTCCCAGCAGGAGCAGCACAGCCAGCAACGCCAAGACGGTCAGCCATTGCCGTCGCGCCCGCCGCCGACGGACCCGTGCCAGCCTGAATCTGGCCTTCGGGACCTCCCCTGCCTCTCTGGTGGCCACCGGCACCAGCATCGGTCCGGAATCGGGCGGTCTGCCAGTCCGGTCGGCCGGCGGTTCGGCCGCCGGCAGTGGCACAGCGCCCAGCACCGTGTCGGCGTTGCCGCCCTCACGGTTCGTCTGCTCGGCTTCGACCACCGCCAGGCTCACATCCGCATCATCCAGGCCCGGAACGGTATCACTGCGGGGACCGGGTTCGGAAACCGGGGCCGCCAGGCGATGAATCTGCTCCGGCCGAATCTGGGTACGCTCCCGGCAGTGCGGGCAGTCAAAGACGGCGCCCACACGTACAAAATTGGCGCGGGTGACGTTGCCGCAGTTCGGGCATGTCCAGGAGTAGAACATGGAGCCGCCTTGCTCCAACCCGGTCAGGGAATTCCGGCCCGTTTCCGCGGCCACACGCATAGCCGCCCGGCGGCCGGCCCTGCGCCCAGGGCGATGCGTGAGGGGGCCTCGCCTCCATCGGCCGATGCCTCCCCACCGCGTCTGCCCGACGCCACCGGGGAACACTCTAGCATAGCGGATTTCCGGTGCCCCCACCGGCCATTCCCCTCAGGGGCTGCGCTGGCTCCGGCCGGCAGGACTGCTACACTGCCGCCATGCCCCAGATTCCACTGCCCCCTGAAGTCCGGCTGGAGCAGCCGGCCGGCACTCTACCTTATCTCCAGGTACGCTCAGCCGCGGCCCAGGCCCGCATTTATCTGCACGGCGCCCATCTGGCCCACTGGCAACCGGCCGGCCAGGCGCCTGTGCTCTGGATGAGCCGGTCAAGCTGGTTCGCCCCGGACAAGCCCCTGCGCGGCGGGGTGCCGGTCTGCTTCCCGTGGTTTGGCCCCAAGGCCGATGCCCCGGCCGCCCCGGTCCACGGATTTGCCCGTGTGTTGCCGTGGGAACTGGCCCAGGCCCAGGTGGATGCCCAGGGCCGGGTGCTGCTGACTCTCGAACTGCGGACCAGCCCCGCCACCAGAGCGCACTGGCCGCACGACTTCAAGGCCCGGATGCAATTCACCATTGGTCAGGCTCTGGACATGGCCCTGACGGTGGAGAACTCCGCGACGGCTGATCTGAGCTTTGAACAGGCCCTGCATACTTACTTCGCCGTTGGTGATGTGCATCAGGTGTCCGTGACCGGACTGGCCGGGGCCACCTACGTCGATAAGACCGACCACTTCCAGCGCAAGGTGCAGGAGGACGCCCCGATCCGCATCGCGGCCGAAACCGACCGGCTTTATCTGAACACCGCCGCCACCGTCACCCTCACCGATCCAGGTCTGAAGCGAAGCATCAGCGTGTCCAAGACTGGATCGCACAGCACCGTGGTATGGAACCCCTGGGTGGCCAAGTCCAAGGCCATGCCCGATTTCGGGGATGATGAGTGGCCGGGCATGATCTGCGTGGAAACCGTCAATGCCGCCGACAACCGCGTAACACTCGCCCCCGGCCGGGCCCACACGATGAGCGCCCTATTGTCCACGGCCCCACTGCCCTGAACGCTCGGAAAAGTGCCATTATGTTGGAACTTCGCTCCATCCCTCCGCATCCCCTGGTCGCCGCGTCGATTCTTTCGGCCGATTTTGGCCGCATCGCCGAAGAATGCCGCGACGTTCTGGCCCGCGGCGCCGACATCCTGCATGTGGACGTGATGGACGGTCACTTCGTGCCCAACCTCACCATGGGTGCCGACATGGTTAAGGGCTTGCGCCGGCACTTCCCCGACACCTATCTCGATGTCCACCTGATGGTCGAGCGGCCGGATCTGTTCCTGGATATGTTCGCCCAGGCCGGGGCCGACAACTTCAGCTTCCACCTGGAAGTGTCCCAGCCCGCTCGCAGCGACGGGGTGAGCCCCAGGCAACTCATCCAGCGCATCCACAGTCTGGGCATGGATGCCGGCATGGTCATCAACCCCCCGACCGCTCCCGATGGTCTGGAGCCATTTCTGCCGGACTTGGACATGGTCCTGATGATGAGTGTCCATCCCGGCCGCAGCGGGCAGAAGTTCATCGGGGATGTGCTCGCCAAGGCCACATGGCTCAAGCAGCGGATCGGCCCCGCCACGCGCCTGGAAATCGACGGGGGCATCAACCTGGACACGGCCCCCCTGGCCGCTGCGGCCGGATGCGATGTCCTGGTCACCGCCTCCGCCCTCTTTGGTGCCGGGGACCGCACCGCCGTCATCCGCGGCCTCCACGCCGCCCGTTAGCTTGAGCTTTCGTCATGTCGCAGGGTGGGTCAAATCTTCGGACCCACCTCTTCTTCTTGAGTCCTGCACGCGACGCTGCCGATGAAGAGTTTGACGAGGCACGGCACCGGCCGTAGTATGTTTTGGCCCTGAAAATGACCGTTCACTGGGGATTGGTGTAACGGTAGCACGACTGGCTCTGGACCAGTTAGTCCTGGTTCGAATCCAGGATCCCCAGCTTCCTTGGAAAACCGCCGGCCAGCACACCGGCGGTTTTTTATTCGGCGGGCTACGAGGGGGGGCCGCGGCGCTTGGCCCACTCTGTGACAACCGGCCGCCTCCCCTGGCCAGGTGGGCCAGGTCTTCAAACCCATTGCTTGGCTCGCCGGCAGCGGTCCCCCCTTCTTCTACTTGCCTTCCATCGCCCCTCGTTCCTTGTCCGCCACGGCGTGCAGGGTCTGGCTGAGTTCCCTCGCCGGCGACGAGGCCCCGTGCCGCCGCAGCGTGTGCACGCAGGGGTGCATCATCTTGTTCACCAGCCGCTCGGCAAACTGTTCGACAGCCTGGCGCTGCGCGGGGGTCAGCTCGCGGCACGCGGCAAACAGCCGGTGCAGTTCGATCTGCTTCAGATCGTGGGCATCGGCGTACAGTTGACCGATGAGCGGGCGGGCCTGGTTTTCGGCCAGCCAGCGCGTAAACGCCTCCACTTCCTCATCCAGAATCGCCTGGCAGGCCTCCATCTGGGCCATGCGCTGTTCCTGGTTGCGGGCGGCGATCTGGCCCAGGGCGTCCACGTTGTACAGGTACACCTGCTTCAGTTGCTCGACCTCCGGCTCCACGTTCCGCGGCACCGCCAGGTCCACGATGAACATCAGCCGGTCCTGGCGCTTTTTCTGGGCCTGGCGGATGCGGTCCACGGTCAGGACCGGCCGGGGGCAGTTGGTGGCCGTCACCACGATGTCGGCCTGCGTGAGCTGCTCATCCACCTCGTCGTAAGGCACGGCCTGGCCGGCAAAAGCATCCGCCAGCGTGCGGGCGTTCGTCAGCGTGCGGCTGGCCACCACAAAGTGACGCACCTGGGCCTTGTGCAGGTACTGGCACAGAAGCTGGGCCATCTCCCCCGCCCCCACCACCAGCACCCGCTTCGAGGCCAGATCGCTGAACACCGACTGCATCGCGTCCACCGCGATGGAGGGTATGGAGGTCTTGTGCCGCCCGATCTCCGTCTCCGTGCGGACACGCTTGCCCACCGTGAAGGCGTGGTGGAACAGACGGTTGAGCAGGCGGCCCGTGGTGTCCTGCTCGCTGGCCTGGGCATAGGCGGCCTTGAGCTGGTTGATGATCTGGTACTCCCCCGCCACCATCGAATCCAGACCCCCGGCCACGTGGAACAGGTGGCGGATGGCCTGCTCATCGGCCAGTTCATACAGGTAAGGCCGGAAATCCCGCACCGGCAGATCGCGGGCCTGAGCCAGGAAGTTGACCACATCATCGGCCGTGGGCCGGTCGGATTCGGTCGCCACCAACACCTCCACGCGATTGCAGGTGCTGATGAGGGCGGCCTCGCTACGCGGAAACTGCTTGCGGAACAGCAGCAGCGCCAACGCCGCCCCGTCACGCGAAAAGGCCAGTTGCTCGCGCACCTCCACGGGCGCCGAACGATGATTCAGTCCAATCACCAGAATACCCATCACGTCTTCCCTTCCTCAATCTGGCCGGTCCTTTGCCGGCTCCGGCGTAAATCCCACAAGGACCACAGGGCAAAGCCCCACATCACGCCCAGAGCCACCGTGTAGCCCAGGATGGCAAAGTTCAGGGTGTCCACCGAACCGCCGGCGGCGGCCCCGGCCGGCGCCGCAGATGCCAGAACCACCAGGTTGACAGCACTCACAGAACACCTCCCGTGGGATGGATGGTTGCGGGCACCGGCCCGTCGTTTTCGGCCGCCGCCAATACCGCCCGCGTCTGGCTTTGCAGCGCCAGGGCCCGGCGCCGCACGATGATCAGACCCACCGTCAGCAGGGTGACCGGCAGGAACCACAGCCCCAGCGTCAACCTCATCGACGGTGCCAGCACTACCTCCGTCGGATGCACATCCTGAGGCATGAGCCGGGTGGACAGGTACACCAGCGGCACATCCAGAAAGGCCACGGCTCCGTACACCGCCGCCACCACCGCCCGGCGCTGGGCCGAGGGGATCGACGGCCGGATGACCAGATACACCACGTAAAGCAGCCACAGCACCAGGCTCAGCGTCAGCCGTGGGCTCCACGTCCACCAGTGGCCCCAGGCCGAGCGGCCCCAGATCATGCCCGTGGCCAGCACAATGGTCAGCAGCACCACCGCCACCTGGGCTGCCGCCGTGGCCAGATCATCCCACGTGCGCCGCCGCTGCCACAGGAACACCAGGCTGGCCACAAAATTGACGAAGCACGCCAGGAAACTGTTGATGGCGACCGGCAGGTGCACATAAAAGATCTTCTGGACGGCCCCCATCGTGGCCTCATCCGGTGTGAAGGCAAAGGCCAGCACCACAGCGCCGGCAAACAACGCCGCCGTGAACACCCAGAAAAGCACCCCGAACAGTCGTTTGGTCGAGTCCATAGCAGGGCTCCATCTCATTGGGCACGCTTGCGTGCCTCTTCATAGGTTCGGCCCCGGCCGAATGCCTTTGTCGATCCACGCCGGCCCGAACCTACGGTTCCAGCACCAGTTCAAACGCCAGCCATCCCGCCACCAGGTAAATCACATCAAACGCCAGCAGAATGCCCAGGCCGCTCAAGCCCGAAGCGGATTTCTGGCCGAACAGGCGAATCAGCATCTGGGTCGAGGTCATCACCAGCGGCAGCGAGACCGGGAAGATCGCCATCGCCAGCAGGCCCCCCTGCAGCCGGGAGGAACTGACCACTGCTGCAAACAGCGTGCCCACGGCCGCCAGCCCCACAAAGCTGATGGCCATGATCGCCGCGAACGATCCCGGGGCCGGCGATAGATCGAAGCCAAACAACAACACCGCCACCGGGGTCAGCACCAGGGCCAGCACCAGCATCAGAACCAGGTTGGTGACCAGCTTGGCCAGATAGAGCACCCCCCGGTCCACCGGGGCCAACAGCAGCCCCGCCAGGGCCCCATCGTGCCGCTCCACCGCCATGCTGCCCTCGAAACACAGCACCCCGGCAAACAGGTACGCCACCCACAGCGCCGCCACCCCCGGAGCAGCCCCCGGAGCAGCCCCCGGAGCGGCCCCCGGAGCGGCCCCCGGAGTTGCCCCCGCAGCGGCCGCGCCCCCCATTCCGGGGGCGGGGGCGGGGGCCATCTGCTGGGGACCCAGCCCCAGCCCCAGCACCACAATGATCAGAATGCCCAGCACCACCACCAGCCCCAGCGTCTGCCGGGTGCGGGCCTCGATGGCTAAATCCTTGCCCGCCAGAACCGCGATCTGGGACCAGACGCGACTCATGACACCAGAATCTCCTCGACGCTTTGCGCCAGCGCGGGTGAACCCGTCGGGGCATCCAGGGCCACCCGGCCGCGGCGAAGCACCACCACCCGCCCGGCCAGTTCCAGGCTCTGGGCGATGTTGTGGTGCGTAAGGATGATGGTCTTGCCCGCCCCATGCAGTTGCCGCAGCAGGTCTTCGAGTTGCCGCGAGGCCCGCACATCCAGCCCCGTAAACGGCTCATCCGCCAGCAGCAGGTCCGGATCGTGCATCAGGGAACGTGCGATAGCCAGACGCTGCAGCATGCCGCGGCTGAAATTCTTGGGCGGCTCGTAACGCCAGTCCGCCAGCTTGACCATTTCCAGCAGTTCCGCGGCCTTCTGCGCCGGCCGGGCCACGCCGTAGAGCCGGCCGAAAAACGTCAGGTTTTCCAAGGCCGGCAGATCGCGGTAGAGCATCGCCTGATGGCTGATCATGCCGATACGGGCCCGCAGCCGCGCCGCATCCTTTTTGACCTCGCGGCCGAACAGCAGCAGCCGGCCGCTGGTCGCGGGCGTAAGCGTGGCCAGGCAGAACAGCAGCGTGCTCTTGCCCGCCCCGTTGGCCCCCAGCAGGGCCAGAAACCCGCCCCGCGGCAACGTCAGGCCGATGTCCCGCAGGATCACGCGGTCGTCCACCACCCGGCCCAGGCCCTGAGTTTGCACCACCGGCGCAGTCACCGTGTCGGCGGCCGGCCAGTCCTGCGCGGGGTTGATGCTCAGTGTGCTCATACGCGGGGTATGCCACCACCGGGTTTACTTGGCGGGCTTGGCTTTTTTGCGCTGCGGCGCCCGGATGATCAGAAACGCCCCGCACAGCACCAGGGCCCCCAGCCCCAGGCCGGCGAGCGTCTTGGCCCCGCCGGCATTGTCCGGCAGAGCCGCTGCCTCAGCGGCTGGCGTTTCGCCACCATCCGCAGAGGCGGTGCGGCTGCCATCGGCACCGGGGTTCGCCTCGCTGTGGGGCGCCTCAGCCGGCAGGGGCTGCACGCCCGCCAGCGTCAGCGACATCTTCGCCCCCGGCGTGGCGCCGGTGGCCTGGTACATCCGGACCTGGTGCCCGCCCATGTCCATAGGCTTGTCGGCGTTCAGGCCGCTGGCCGTCACCTGACCACCGTCACCGGCCACAAACACGGTGAGCTGCTTGGTCGGCGCGGGCGTCGCGATGTCCAGCGTGACGGTGTTCTTGGCCGCCGGCAGCGTGTAGGCGAAGCGGAACTAGGTCTGGACCGGCCG
>JAJXSS010000170.1 GCA_021784455.1 Planctomycetota bacterium | reverse complement strand
CAGCCGTGGCGCAGGACAAAGTCCATCCGGCCATTGCCGGCAATATCGCCGCAGCCCAGCCCGTGGCCCTGCTTGGGACCGTACACCTCCACCCCCCGGAAGGTTCCCGCGGGTCTGCCGGCCGGATCGTGGTTGAGTTTGTAGACGCGCAAGGGACCGTTGGGGGTATTGGGCACAATCTCCAGTTCGCCGTCCCCATCGATGTCCCAGGCCCGCGTTGTTTCGATATTGCCCACCTCGGCAATCACCTGCTCGACCCAGGGCTCCCCTGCCTTCCCAGGGTTCCGCCGCCACCTGAGCGTATTACCCCACCAGCCACCGGTAATGAAGTCCGGCCGCCCGTCCCCGTCTACATCCAGGGGGATGGTGGAGAAGTCATCATAATACTCGTCGACGGCCTGGACCTCGCCGACACGGAAACACTGCTTGAACTCAGGCCCTTTGTACCAGTAGGCCCCCGAGACAATGTCCAGGATGCCATCTCCGTCCACATCAAATACGCCGGCCGATTCATACCGCTGGTCGGCAATCAGCACTTTGCGCCACTTCAAAGGCATGGCTGTTCTCCAGTGCCCTGTGTATACCGCCACGCGGGGCGGGGTAGAATGGCGGCGGTTGCTTTTATTTAACCGGAATTGCTATGGCTGGCGATTGCACACTCCTGGGCATCGGCGAAGTCCGGCCGGATGCCGGTTGGCACCTGAAATCCCATTGTCACTCGTTCTACGAACTCATCCTGCCCCTTGCCGGCCGCATGGAGGTGCAGATCGCCGGCCAGCACCTCGAGGCGACACGCGGTCACGTGCTCTTGTACCCGCCAGGGGTCCATCACGAAGAAAGCTCCGTGCCCGCCGATCCGGTCTCCACGCTGTTTATCAGCTTCCATTGGCCTTCGGCCGGTTCGGGCCTGCCCTGCCGGGTGGCGGACCCCGATGGCCGCATCCGCCAGGGCCTGCAATGGCTCTTTGCCGACCGCGACCGGCCGTCCTCCCCCTGGCTGCAAGATGAACGCGAGCGTCTTTTGGGCTTCATCCTTGCCCGCTTCCAGACCATCGCCCGTATGCCGTCTGGGGATGATCAAATGGTGGATCGGACCCGGGCCTATATCCGCCAGCATCTGACCCGCCGCATCCGGCTTGATGAATTGGCCGCCCTGGCCGGCCTCAGCCGCTTCCATTTTCTGCGGGCCTACCGCCGCCGGGCTGGCCGCCCCCCTCTGGCCGATGTCCGCGCCCTCCGCCTGAACCACGCCCGCGAACTGCTCTTGACCACCAACCTGGGCCTGAAACAGATCGCGCCCCGCTGCGGTTTCGCCAGCGAATTCGCCCTCTCCCGGGCCTTCTCACGGCATTTCGGCCAGCCCGCATCGACCCTGCGTCAGCACGCGTAGTCCCGCGATTCCCGTGCCCGCGTTCCTCGGCCGATCGCTCCCGCCTCGGAGGGCCGTGCCCAGACGGCAGCTTCCTGACCCGCTGGTGAGGCCCGGTTTGGCGCCGAAAGATGCGTAGCTATAATAGCAACAATGCTCCCGGCCCAGCCCAACCAGAGCCTGATGGATGGACTGGCGGTCCTGCAGACTGTGGTCGGGCATCCCGATGGCATCGGCACGCGGCAGATGGCCCGGGATCTGGGTCTGGAGCCCACCCGCATCAACCGCCTGCTCAAGACGCTGGCCCACCTGGGCCTGGCCCAGCAGACGGCCCGGCGCAAATACCGGCCGGGTCCGGCCATCCACGTGCTGGCGGCCCAGGCCCTGTTCGGGTCGGGCCTGCTGCAGCGGGCGGTACCGCACCTGGAGAAGCTGCACCGCTTGGACCTGATCGTGGCCCTGGGGGTCCTGTGGCGGGACCAGGTCTGTTACCTCTACCACGCTGCCCCTGGGATGAAGCCCAGCCAGGCCCTGGGCCGGGTGGGGCTGTTCCCCGCGACCCGGTCGGGCATCGGGATGGCGCTCCTGGCTGAGCAGAAGGACCTGCATCGCTTCCCGGTGGCGGTGCGTAGCGAATTGCGCCAGACCCGGGCACGCGGCTATGCCCTGGTGGAACCGCAGCCGGGTCGCCGGGAACGGTCGCTTGGCGTGGTCATCCCCGGCGGTACCCAGGCGGCCATTGCCCTGTCCGGTGTGATCGCCGACCAACGGGTAGAGCCCCTGGTGGCGGAACTGCGGCAGGCGGCGGCCGGAATAGGAGCCGAGGAATCAAGTCCTTACCCAAGGAGCAGGTGATGACGGCGAGTGTCGCATCGTTCAGCGGCGTGGTCCCTTCGCTGGCACAGGTGGGCGACCTGGGGCCCCCGCGGTCGGAGATTGGGGTGGGGGCTCTGATGCCCTGGGCGGGCAAGCTGTACGTGATGAACTACAACTCGCACAAGGCCCATTCCGGGGGCGGGGTATCACTGCGGCGGATCAGCGCCGACCTGACCATGGAGGTGGTGCCCGAAACCCTGGGAGTCGATGGAACCTACACCAACCGCTTCGTGCACTATGCCACCAATCAACTGGTGATCGGTCCGCACGTAGTCGATGCGCACCATCAGATCCGCACCGTACCCGAGCTACAGCCTTTGCGTGTGTGCGGAACGACGTGGCACCTGACCGATCCGGACACGCTGGTGTACGTGCTGTGCATGGAGGGTGAGGTATTTGAGCTGAACATGCGCTCCCTGGAGTGCCGGCAGGTTTTCAATCTGCAGGAAGTGCTGGGCACCCAGGGCGAGGGGCAAGTCCATTTCAAGGACTGCTACTGCTGTTTCGGCCGGCTGGTGGTGTGCAGCAACGAGTATCACGAACCGGACTGGGCCGGCCGGCAATCCCAGGGCCGCCTGGCGGAGTTCGATGGCCAGAACTGGACGATCCTGGAGCAAAAGCCCTTCACCGGCCTGGGCGGGCGGCACCACTTCGGCGGCACGATCTTCGCCACCGGCTGGGACCGGGCCTCGGCCCTCTTAAAGGTGTTCACCCACGCCGACAAGACTTGGCGGACATATCGCCTGCCCAAGGCTTCGCACACGTTCGACCACAAGTGGGCGACCGAGTGGCCGCGCATCCGCGAGACCGAGCACGAGCGATTCCTGATGGACCACCATGGCATGTTTTACGAGCTTTCCCCGTGGGCGTATGGCAACCGCATCTGGGGAGTCCGGCCGATTTCCACGCATCTGTGGGTGCATGGGGATTTCTGCTCCTGGCGCGGGATGCTGGTGCTGGGGGCGGACAACGCCAGCCCTTCGGGCGGAGAGAGCCCCACCACGGCCGAGCCGCAGTCGGGACTGTTCTTCGGCAAGACCGATGACCTGTGGCAGTTCGGCAAGCCCAAGGGCTGGGGCGGCCCGTGGTGGAAAAATCAGGTGCAGGCCGGCGTGCCCTCAGACCCGTATCTGATGACGGGGTTTGAGCACAAGTGCCTGCACGTATCCCTGGACAGCGACCAGCCGGTGAAGGTGATGGTGGAAGTGGATTTCCTGGGCTGCGGAGAGTGGCGGCGGTACGCAGTCTTGGCCGTGGATGGAGGAGGATATGCGAATCATGTCTTCCCCACCGGCTTCAGCGCCCACTGGGTGCGGGTGACGGCGGAGGCAGATTGTGTGGCCAGCGCCCAGTTTGTGTATACGTGAATCGGCACTCTTCGCTGTGGGCATCCTCTGCGGGCCCATGCCCGGCCGAAAGAGATGGGGCCGAAGACTTGACCCACCCTATGCTGAGACGGTGGCGGGGAGGTAGTGGCGGGCCTGGGATTGAAAGCGGGTAACCTGGTCGCGCTGCCAGGTGGCATCCCGGGCCAGGTCGGCGGCCAGAAGTTCAGCGACCGTCGGGGCCATGTCGATAGCGGCCTGGGCGTTAAGGAACAAGGCACGGGTGCGGCGGGCCAAGACGTCATCCACGGTGCGGGCCATCTCCTGGCGGGCGGCCCAAACCACCTGAGCCGCGCGGATGGGCAGAGCGGGGTGCAGAGGCTGAGCGAGGTCGGGATGAGAGACCATCAGTTCCTGAAGAGCTGGAACCGCGCCGCCGTAGCTGGCCAGATCGCCTGAATTCCGGGGATCGCCGAACTTCCGGGGGTCGCCGATGTCGGCCCGAGCCGGGTGCGAACCACCGATGGTGAGGTCCCCTGTGATGCAGGGGCGCTCGTCCAGTTGGGCGATGGTGGCGGCCTGATCCACGCAATCCTGGGCCATCTTGCGATAGGTGGTCCACTTGCCTCCGGCGATGGTGATCAGGCCGGATTTGGCCACATGGATGGCATGTTCGCGCGATAAAGAAGCGGTCCGGCCGCCCTCGGTGGTGCGGACCAGGGGCCGGATACCCGCAAATACGCTCAGGATGTCGCGACGCTGCGGGGGTCGGTGCAGGTATGGGCGGGCGGTGTCGAGGATAAAGTCGATCTCTTCCTCCAGCGGAATTGGCTCCAGGACCGGCTCGGATACAGGCGTGTCGGTGGTGCCCAAGAGCACGTGCTCGAGCCAGGGGATGGCGAACAGCACCCGGCCATCACTGGTGCGGGGGACCATGATGGCCGTGTCGTGGGGGAGAAACGAGCGGTCCAGGACGACATGAGTGCCCTGGCTGGGAGCAATGAGGGAGGCGGACTGGGGGTCATCGAGGCGGCACAGACCATCGGCAAACGGGCCGGTGGCGTTGATGATGCACCGGGCGGTCAGCCGATGCTCCCGGCCGGTTTCGGCGTCCCGAAAGGTCAGACCGGTGAGGAAACCCGCGGCATCGTGGGCAAGATTCGTCACCGGAGCGTAGTTGATCAGGGCGGCACCGTACTGGTCGGCGGTGCGGGCCAGGTCAATGAGCAGCCGTGCATCATCGAACTGGCCATCATAGTAGAGCACCCCGCCGCGCAGGCCTTCCCGCTCCAGCGTGGGGATGTGGGCCAGGACTTCCTCGCGGGAGAGCAGTCGCGACTTTCCAAAGCCGTATTGACCGGCCAGCAGGTCGTAGATGCGCATGCCCAGGCCGTAGAACGGGGCCTCCCACCAGGCGTAATTGGGCACCACGAAGGCCAGATCGTGTACCAGGTGCGGAGCATTGCGGCGGAGAATCCCCCGCTCCTTGAGGGCCTCCATGACCAGGGAAATGTTGCCCTGCTGAAGGTAGCGCACGCCGCCGTGGATGAGTTTCGTCGAGCGGCTGGAAGTGCCTTTGCCGAAGTCGCTTTGCTCCAGCAGGCCCACCGCGTAGCCGCGGGAGGCGGCATCCAGCGCAATCCCCACACCGGTGGCCCCCCCGCCGACGACCAGCATGTCCCACGGCGTGGGGCGGGCGAGAAGTTTGTTCAGGGATGCGGTGCGGTCCATGAGATCAGGGTCTGGGGTCTGAATCGGCCCGGGCCGAACTTACGTATGCTCCTCCCAATCACGGGCGCGGGCCAGGGCCTGGGCCCAACGGGCGCGGCGGTGGCGGCCTTCATCCTGGCTCATCTTCGGCTCAAAGGCCCGGTCGATCTGCCAATTGGTTTCGATATCAGCCTGGTTTTTCCAGAAGCCCGTGGCCAAGCCAGCGAGGTAAGCCGCCCCCAGGGCTGTGGTTTGCGTGGTTCTGGGCCGCACGACGGGAACCCCCAGCAGGTCGGCCTGGAATTGCAGAAGCAGGTCATTGACGGCTGCTCCACCATCGACGCGCAGTTCAGGGAGCCGGGTCCCGGCATCTTCCTGGATGACCTCCAGAACATCCGCCACTTGGAAGGCGATACTTTCGAGGGCGGCCCGGGCCAGGTGGGCCGCCGTGGTGCCGCGGGTGAGGCCGGTGATGGCGCCACGAGCGTAGGGGTCCCAGTGCGGAGCCCCCAGGCCGGCAAAAGCCGGCACCAGGTAGACCCCGCCGGAATCCGGCACGGCAGCGGCCAGCATCTCGATGTCGCTGGCGGATTTGATCAGGCCCAGACCGTCACGCAGCCACTGCACCACCGCCCCGCCGATGAAAACGCTGCCTTCCAGGGCGTACTGCGTCTGGCCGGCGACCTGCCAGGCGACGGTGGACAGCAGTTGGTGGCGGGAGGCGGCCGGCCGATCGCCCAGATTCATCAAGAGAAAGCACCCCGTCCCGTAGGTGTTCTTGGCCAGGCCGGGGCGGAAACAAGCCTGGCCAAACAGGGCCGCCTGCTGATCGCCGGCGACCCCGGCCATGGGCAGCGCCGCCCCCAGAACGTCCCGAACGGTCTCTCCGAGAATGCCGCTGGACGGGCAAACCGTGGGGAGAATGGCCCGGGGAATCTGGAACAGGCCCAGCAGTTCCTCATCCCAGGCCAGAGTGTGGATGTTAAAGAGCAGGGTGCGGGCCGCGTTGGAAACATCGGTCAGGTGCAGCCGCCCGGCGGTGAGGTTCCAGATCAGCCAGGTATCGACGGTGCCAAAGGCCAGCTCACCGCGCCGGGCCCGGGCGCGGGCATCGGGCACATGATCCAGCAGCCAGCGAATCTTGCTGGCTGAGAAATAAGCATCGATGACCAGACCGGTCTTCTCCTGGATGAGGGGCCCACAGCCCTGCTGTCTGAGTTCATCGCAGAGAAGAGCCGTGCGGCGATCCTGCCAGACGATGGCATTGGCGATGGGCCGGCCGGTGCGGCGGTCCCAGAGGAGGGTGGTTTCGCGCTGGTTGGTAATGCCCAGAGCGGTGATATCGGAGGCTTGGATCCCCGCCTGGCCCAAAGCCTCGTGCACGGCCGCCTGCTGGCTGGACCAGATCTGGTCCGGGTCGTGCTCGACCCAGCCGGCCTGGGGGTAGATCTGCGGAAATTCGTGCTGGCCCAGGCCACGAATGCCGCCGGCGGCATCAAAAACGATGGCCCGCGAGCTCGTAGTCCCTTGATCAAGGGCCAGGATGAATGCCATGGCTCCCTCAGCAGGTTCGGCCCTGGCCGAACGTCTTACCGGTTTTCGTATGCCCCTTGAGTTCAGCCAGGGCCGAACCCCTACCCGACGTCGCCGTCAATCCTTTACCACCCACTGGATCCTATCGAAGGGCACGTTCAGGAGGTGGAATCGGATCAATTGCAGCACGGTTTTAGCCGCCCGGTCGCGCAAGAGCTGGCGGTCCAGACCGGCGAGATTCAGCCGCACGGCGCGGGCGGTATCGACCGGTTCGCCGCCGGCCGCCAGACCCACCCAGATGGTGCCCACGGGCTTTTCCGGGCTGCCGCCCTCAGGGCCGGCAATGCCCGTGATGGAAACGCCCAGCCCGGCACCGCTGCGGCTGATGGCACCGGCGGCCATGGCCCGGGCCACCGGCCCGCTGACGGCGCCGTGAACTTCAATCAGGTCGGAGGGCACCCCAAGCTGCTGTACCTTCATGTGATTGGAATAGGCCGTCCAGCCGCCCAGAAAAACGTTGGAGGAGCCGGGCACATCGGTGATGAACTTGCCGATCAGGCCGCCGGTGCAGCTTTCGGCCGTGGCCAGCGTGATGCGCCGCTGGCGCAGGAGGTCCACGGTGGCCTGCGGCAAGTCGGTTTCCTGGCGGCCAAAGACGTATGCCCCCAGATGGCGCTCGACTTCGGCCCGCGTGGCCTCCAAGGCCTTGCTCGCCCGGTCGGGATCAGCCATGGCGCAGCGCAGGCGCACCGAAACCACCCCCCCGGCCACGGTGGTGCCCACCACCGGGTTGCGATCGCGGCGCATCAGATCCCCCAAGAGCTCGCCGACCGAACTTTCGCCCAGGCCAAAGGTATTGACTTTGGCCGTGAGGATGGCCGCGCCGATGCAAGCCCCGCGGGTCAGGTCGGGCAGGATGTGCTCCTGGAACATGACCTGCATCTCGCGCGGCACCCCCGGAACCACGTAAAAGGTGGCGCGGTTCAACTGGCCCTTGATGCCAGGGGCGGTGCCGGCCGAGTTGGCCAGCATGGTGGTGCCGACGGGGTGCATGGCCTGAACGCGGTTGCTGTCGGACATGGTCCGGCCGCGGCGGGTGAAGAAGGCGGCGATCGTCTTGAGGGCCGCCTCATCCAGCACTAGTTGGACGCTCATCGCATCGGCCACCGCCTGACGGGTCAGGTCATCCTGGGTCGGGCCCAGCCCCCCGGAGATGATGACCACCTCGGCGGCGGCGCACGCCTGCTGCACGGCGGCAGTGATGGCCGCCCGGTCATCGGCCACCGTCTGGTGGTACAGGGTCATCAGCCCCAGTTCCGCCAGCCGGCCCGAAAGAAAGGCACTGTTGGTATCGACCGATTGCCCCAGCACCAGTTCATCACCGATGGAAAGAATGACGGCATTCATAGCGGGCGATTTTAGCGATCGGCGGGCTTGGCCGTATAATCGCCCCGCCATGGCGAACCAACCCAAGATTCTGGACGGCAAGGCCGTCGCCCAAAAAACACTCGAGACCTGTGCCCGGCGGGTCCAGTCCATCATCGAACGCAGCAAGGTGGTGCCCTGTCTGGCCACGGTGCTGGTCGGCCAGGACCCGGCTTCGATCACCTACACGCGCATGAAACGGCAGCGCTGCGAGAGCGTGGGGATGCGCTCGATGAAGGTGGAACTGCCCGCCAGCGCCACCACCCAGCAGCTTGTGGCCGAAATCCGCAAGCTGGGCAGCGACCCGGCCGTCAACGGCATTCTGCTCCAGCATCCCGTGCCGCAGGGGATTGACGAGCGGGCGGCCTTCGAAGCCATCCCGCCGGAAAAGGATGTGGA
>JAJXSS010000169.1 GCA_021784455.1 Planctomycetota bacterium | reverse complement strand
GCCTGCTCAACCGCGATGAACGCAGGAAGAACCCGGCATTCCAGATGTACAATTCGCCCGGGGATGTGCATCCCAATGCCCTGGGGCACCAGTTGATGGGCCAGGCCCTGGCCGATTTCCTGCTGGGGCGGGCCGCGCCGCCGCGGGTGCGGTTTGTGTGGCATCATCCCACGCAGCCTGTGGCCACCGCCAAGCGGGTGGCGGGTGCGGTGGACCTCGAGGCGGCCGGGCCGCTGTTCCCCGGCGCCGCGCCAATGCTCATTGACCGCAAGGACCAGATCCTGCAACCCGCGCAATGGAAGGGCCCCGCCGACCTGTCCGCCCGGGCGACGGCGGCCTGGGACACCACCCATCTCTACCTCGAAGTCGCGGTGACGGATGACAGGGTCATCCCGGGCCAGCAGCAGCCGGACTGGGGCGACGATGGCATCGAGTTCTTCTTGGACACCCGGCCAACGCCCAAGCGCGGCGTGGCCATGGGGCCGGGCTACTACCAGATCCTGGTTCCGACGCTTGCGGCCGATGGCCCGGACGCCGCCTATTGCGGCAAGATGGAACCCCTGGATGTCGCCCGGGTGCGGGCCGTCTATCGGCGCACGCCCCAGGGTTACCTGATCCGCCTGGCCGTGCCCTGGAAGATTCTGAAATGGACTCCCCACCCCGGGGCGAATATCGGCTTGGATGTGGCCGTGAATGACCGGGATGATCCCAAGGTGCCCCGCTTCAAGGCCCTGTGGCGCGGCGCCGGCGATGACTTCACCAACGCAGGTGCCCTGGGCACGCTGATCTCGCACTAGGGCCGCAGCCGGACCGGGGGGGTCCACCTTTTGTTTGGGAGTAGACCGATGCCTCACCCATGCCTGCTGTGGGCGCTGCTGGGATCGTGGTTTCCCCTGGGCGCTGCCGCCCAGCCGATCGGGCCGGTGACGGCGCCGGCCTGGGTCGTCGCCGACCGGGCCAGCTCCACTTTCGGCAACGTCTTCTACCCCAGTGACACCGTGGAACTCAGATTCACCTTGAAATCGGCGCTCGTCACCCACGGTGGCACCTGGCGGATCAAGGAGATCACGGACCTGTGGCCTTATCCCTGGGGGCGCAAGGACCGCCTGGGCACCGGAGCCACGGTGGCCCAAGGGGTCATCGCCCCGCCGGCGGCGCCCGAGAGCGTGCCGGTGACCGTCCGCTGGCAACCGACGCGCCTGGGGGCATTTGGCGTGTTTCTCCAGCTCGATGACGGTTCCGGCGCCGCGGAGCAGATGGCCTGGGGGTTCGTCGTGGTGTATCCACCAACGCCGGGCCGCAAGCCGAATTCCCCCCTCGTGTTCAATCTTTATGCGAACTACGTGGAGACTTTTGCCCCGGTTTATCAGCGTCTGGGGGCCAAATGGGTGCGCTGGGAGACCGGGTGGAATGCCAATCAACCCAAACCCGGCCAATGGGATTGGCACACTACGGATCGCCAGATCGACGCCGCGCGGACGCATGATATCTACATCATGGACATCATGGCTCATGCCCCGGACTGGCTGTGGAAGACGATGCTGGCGGGCCAAAAGCCCCTGGCCTATGCGAATGGCAACAAGGCGGAGACCAATCCGGGACCGGCGGAACTTCCGCAATGGCAGGAGTGGGTGCGCCGCTTCGTTGAACGCTACCACGACGTCGTCCGCGCGGGTATCGTCTTGAACGAACCATGGGAAGCCGGCAGCATCTCCGGCTGGCACGGCAGCGGCGCTCACTACCGGGACCTGCTGCGCACCGCCTATATCGGTGCCCATGCGGCCGACCCTTCCTTCACCGTGCTGGCCAATGATTCCGGCATGAATGTGGAGGACAACATTCTGTGCCAACCCGGAATGATGGCCTATCTCGACGCGGTCAGCATCCATTCCTATCGCAGCTATCTAGCCGCTGATGTGGCCCAGTATGGGGCGTACGGCAAGCCGGTCTGGGACACTGAGTCGTGGGAGGGCGTCGGGGAAGCCGAGAATGTCATCCAATGCGTCATGGGGTTGGCGCAGGGGTTTGTCAAAATGCAGCCCAGCGCCGTTGAGGACATCCTCATCAACTGCGACGACCGGAAGGCTGCTTATGTCTCCCCCACCGGTCAGGCCTTGAGCACGCTGTTGCACTTCATTGAAGACACGGCTTTCCTCACGCAACCGCGCCCGGATGCCGCTCCCTGGATGATGGTTTTCGGCGGGCGCCCGGCGGGATCGGGCCGGAATGTGGCCGTCATCTGGGGTCGCGAGCAGAAATGGGGCAACGCCCCGTTTGCCCAGGTCACCCGCGACGGGTCGCTGCGGCTGAGCGATCCCAATAAGGAATTGACCGCGTTTGATATCTACGGCAATCCCCTGGCGCGTCAAGGCGGGGACGTTGTTATCCCGCTGACCACCACCCCCTGCTATCTGCAGAGCATGCACGGGGCGGAGGACCTCGTGTCGAGATTGCGCCAGGCCCAGATCAGCGGCCTGCAACCAGTGCAGATTACGCTGCATGACTTTACCTGCCCGCTGGCCCAGGCGCGGGCCATTACCGTGACCCTGACCAATATCACCAATACGCCGCTGGAGGGAACTGTGACGCTGCGGGCGCCCGCCGGCTGGCAGACGCAAACGACCCACACCTTCGCCGGCCTGGAGCCAGGCGCCACCCGGGAACTGGCCTTTGCCATCACCTCCGCCCGGTCGGTGGCCTTGAACAAATACCCCGTCTCGGTCGATGTGGCCTCCAGCGCCGGCACGGCGCATTGGAGTGAAACCCTCAACGTCACGGTCTTCGCCAAAGGCACGCCCCCTCTGAACGGGAGCGCCGCGGACTGGCAGACACTCGGAGCCGTGCCCGTATTCATGACCGCCAAGCCCACCCCTGTGGATTCGTTCACCCAGTATGCCCTCCCGTTTAAGGAACTGGCGGCCCAGGAAAACGCGGGCTATCTGGCTCAGGTCATGGGCATGTGGGATGAGACGCATTTCTACATCCTCGCAGATATCCGCGACACCACCGCTGTCCGGCGCCCGTCGATGAAGGGCGTCTGGTACGCCATGCACGACGAGCGGAACGCCTGGGAATACTGGATGGATCCCGTCTTCCCCGCCTGCGGAGGGGATATGTTCAACCTCGCCTTCAACGTAATCCCGTACGGTGAGAAAGCGATTGCCAATTTTCCCCCCGAAGCGCAGCAACGCGTGCCGGCACAGTGGCGTGTGGACCCGGCGGATTACGAATACCTTCTGTATCAAGCCCAGCCCTTGACGATTCCCCCGGGCGATTACACCAAGGCCCTGGCGGCCTACCTGCAACCCAATGGCCGCTTGCGCGGGCCCAACCTGGTGCCCAGCGGTCCCCCGGTGCCCGAGTTGTGGCGGTCCATGGCGCCTGGCCTGGCCCGCAGCAATTACTTCCCCTTCTCGCCACGTGCCCCACACGACCAGGGGCTGGTTTCCAACGCCCGCCTGGTCATCACCCGCGACGGCAATTTCTGGCACTATCGCGCGGCCATCCCCTGGACCGACTTGGCCCGGGTGAAGGCATCAGCACTGGCCGGCACGCCGGTCAAATTTACCTTTGTGTGCCGCAACGACGGGGGCACGGCGCTGGACTGGAATGCCCAGCGCAGCGTTTCGCGCCCATCGCAGGAGATCCTGCATCCCACATGGGAAGTCTATTGGGCACCCCAGACCCGATGGGGATTCCTTCCCTGATGGGCACGCCCCGCGTGCCCTCAACCTTTGCGAGGTGATCATGCAGCGCTTTGTCGAACTGTCGGTCTGCGGCCTGTTGCTCGGTGTCCTGCTCATGCCGGCGTTGCCGGCCCAGGCGCAGAACCAGGCCCCGACCCCGCCGTTCCTGCTCAAGCAGCGCGACATCGTGGTGGTGCTGGGCGACAGCATCACCACCGACGGCCGCTACACCCAGTTGGTGCAGAATTTCATCGATGCCCGCTTTCCCAAGAAGCAGATCCGCTTCATCTCGGCCGGGGCGTCCGGAGACACTGTTCGCGGCTCGTTCCTCCGCCTGGACAGGCAGGTGACGGTCTGGAATCCCGACTGGGTGCTCATCAACCTGGGCGTCAATGACCTGGGGCACTATTCGGTCGCGGAGTACTTGATGAACTATGAGGCCATGATCAACCGCATCTACCGCGACACCCACGCGCAAATCGGCATCATGTCGTTCATCTATTTCGACCGTGATCACCAGGACACCACGAAGCAAGAGGCGTATATCGCCGGTCTGAAGGCTTTGGCCAGGAAGTACGGCTGCCTGTATATCCCCTGCTACGAGACCTTCAAGGCCATCCGCCCCGCCCTGCCCAAGGGCGTTCGCTACGCCAACGACACCATTCACCCCAATATCTTCGGGTACTGGATGTTCGCCGAAAGCATCCTCAAGGCGCTCAACTACCCTTTTGATGGCAAGCCCATCAACCTGAACATGCCCGTGACGCGCCTGACCGCCAACCCCGCGAGTCTGGAATCCAGGATCGGTCAGACCTTCTCGGTGGCCTTGCCGGATCCCCTCAAGGTCACCATCACGAAGTTCGTTCCCAACACCGTGACCGTGCCGCGGACCCCCCACCCCCTGACCATTGACGGCAAGCTGAAGGACTGGGATCTCAGCCATCCCATGCTCCTGGATCGGCCCGATCAGCAGTCGGGCGGCGTGATCAAGTGGGGGCAGGACCAGCGCACGGCTAAGGCTTATGCCTGTTACGACGACAAAGCCTGGTATTTCGCGATCGTGGTCAATACGCCGG
Source organism: Planctomycetota bacterium (assembly GCA_021784455.1). Lineage (GTDB taxonomy): Bacteria > Planctomycetota > Phycisphaerae > Phycisphaerales > Phycisphaeraceae > JAJXSS01. Next base: position 3,893 of record JAJXSS010000169.1, on the reverse strand, counting down.
TGGTGGTCAACACGCCGGATGCCAAGAGCGTCATTCGGGATTGCGTCGAACTCTGTCTGGACCTGCGCTCCCCGCAGGAGAAAGCGGCAGAAGGCGCCAAGGCCCCCGATTTTCTGCAGTATCACTTCCCGCACGTCGTGCAATACCTGCTGTCACCGGCGACCCAACAGGCGCCTCTGTGGGTTAGTAAAGGATCCGGCGATGCGGAGATGCTAAAGGGGGTGAAAGTCGCCTCCTCCCTGACCAACACCGGCTACATCATCGAGATGGCCGTGCCGGCCGCACAGTTCCCCGGCGGTGTCATCACGCCCGGGACCACGTTCGGCCTGGATTTTACGGTCGACGATGTGGATCGCTTCGAAGATTGGTCGGACCTGACCCAAATGCGCTGGAGTGGCTCCCAGTACAGCTTCTTCAGCACACTGGAATTCGGGCAGATGACTCTGGCGCCCTGACCGGGCTGGCCGGAGCGCCCCCGGGCCGGTGCCGACTTCCGGTCCTTGCCCGCCGCCAGGGATGTCGGGATTGGCACGCCCATCAAACAAACCCTGCGACGTTAACATCCCGTTACCTTCCCCCGGGGCGAACCCGTCCGCCTTGGCACCGTACCCAGGCCTTCTTGGGGAATCGAGCATAAGGGTCAGCCAGTTGCACCGTCAGCGTGATTTACCTCCGATTGGCCACGTCCATCGGCAAGCTCTGCTTGTGGCATTTTTCAGCGTGGTGACCTGGGCCATCCCGGCCCGTGCCGGGGCGGCGCCCCAAAGCGTCGCGATAGTGGTCAATGCGGATAGTTGGGCGTCCTTGACCATCGCGAATAACTACATTCGCCTGCGGCACATCCCCCCAGCCAACGTCATCTATTTGGAGAATGTGCCTGGCTTCGAGCAGATCAAGGTGAACGCTTTTCGCCGGAAGATCCTCCTGCCAGTGCTCACCACGCTGGAGCACCGCGGTTTAGCCGGCCAGATCGATTACGTCCTTTACTCCGCTGATTTTCCCACTGCGATTGACGTGTCAGGCGACATCGGCGGACAACCCCTGCCCAGGGTTCTCACCCCCTGGGCCTCCCTGAACGGCTTGACCTATCTCTATGAATTCGTGCTGCACAAGGACATCCGCTATCTGAGCCTGGACAGCAACTGGTATGCCCGCCACATCGAGAACGGGGGGCCGCCCATTGCCTGGACGCCCCTGCAACAACAGGAACTGACAACCATTATCCAGACGTTGACCGCGGCCGTCCGGGCTCACGCCCCGCGGCCCGCCTCGTCGCCTGCCACCACTGCGCCTGCCCCGGTACCAACCCCTCCCCAGGAGGACTTAGCAGCCGCACTGGCCACGGCCGAGCACCTGGTCCGAAAACTCCTTCAGGTGCGGCCGGACAAGCCGGTTCCAGGACTGCTGTACGACCTGGCGTGCCTACAGGCGCAACAGGGCCACGCCGACGCGGCCCTGGCCGCGCTCAAGTCGGCCGTGGCGGCCGGGTGGTGGGACGCCTCCACCGCTCGGCAGGACGACTCCCTGCTCAGCCTGCGGTCGCGGCCGGAGTTCAAGGCCCTGCTGCGGCAAATGGCCGCCCTGCCACTGGTGATCCAGCCTCCCCTCAGCTTTCGTGCCACCATGGGCTGGTCCCCGGCCGGCATGCCCGTACCCCCCAACCAGGGCCTGCATTATCTGCTTTCGACGATGCTGGCCTGCACCAGCGGCCGCGGCACGTCCGTGGAGGAGGCCCTGAACGGTCTGCGCCGCAGCGCCGCCGCCGATGGCACGGCTCCCCAAGGAACCATCTATTACATGCGCAACAAGGATGTACGCTCCACGACACGTGCCTGGGGGTTTGCCCAGGCGGTCAAGGATTTACGGACCCTGGGCGTGACCGCCGTGGTGGAAGACGGCATCGCCCCCCTGCACAAGCAGGATGTGGCCGGGGCCATGATGGGCTCGCCCGGCATCGATTGGGCTGCCAGCGGCAGCACGATCCTGCCCGGCGCTATCGTGGAACACCTCACCAGTTGCGGCGGCATGATGCAGGCAAACGCCGGGCAGACGCCCCTGAGCGAGTTTCTCCGCTATGGTGCGGCGGCGGCCTCGGGCACCGTGGCCGAACCCTATGCCCTCCAAGCCAAATTCCCCACGCCTTTCCTGCACGTCTTTTACGCCAGCGGATGCACCTTGGCGGAATCGTTCTACCAGGCGATTGCCGGACCTTACCAGTTACTGATCATCGGAGATGCGCTCTGTCGGCCGTGGGCCCCGGCGGCTCAGGTGCACCTAGCGGTGCCCCCCGGCCCCTGGCGCGGTACGGTGCAGCTTGCTCCCAGCGCGACGATTGCCGCTCCCAACAGTGCCCAAGCCCGCACGGTGGTGGCATATGAGATCTTCCTCGACGGCCGGCGCCTGGCCATCCTGCATCCCGGCACTGCTTACAACCTGGACACCACCCTATTCCCCGATGGCCCGCACGACTTGAGCGTGGTCAGCGACAGCAACAGCCCCGTCGATGTCCAGGGTTACCAGACGCTGGCCGTCACCTTCGCCAATGGCCCGGTCCTGATGCGGGTAGAGCAGCCGGCCCACACCCGCATCCCCTGGGACCAGCCGATCCGGTTGACCGCCCACCTCCACGGCGCCAAGAGCATCGTCTGGATGTGCAATGACCGTCCGCTGCAGCGCCTTACCGGCCCAGGCGGCGAGGTGAGCATTGATCCACGCCACCTGGGCCAGGGACCGGTCCGGCTGACCCCCGTCGGAGTTCTGGACGATGCCGGGGCCCATCAGGTCCTTGGCCCGTCCGTGGATTTGGATATTGTTCCCCCCACGCCCCTGGCGGCCCTTCCCCTGCCCCTGGGCAAAACACTCGTTCCGGGGTTTCTTTTCACCAGCGGCTCCCGCCCGCCGGTGGTCATCTCCGACACTCAGGGCGCCTGGCTTGGCAAGACCGGCATATGCGGCCATGACTCATTCACGATCGACGCCCTGATCGAGGTGAAGCACACAGGCGTACACCAGTTCCAGGTACAGGGCCCCGAGGTGCATCGCCTCAGTGTGGATGGCCGGGACCTCACCTGGCCGCGCGGCCCATCCTGGTGGTTCGTGCCCGTCTCATTGGCCCAGGGCCTGCACCGTGTCCGCATCAGCGGCCGGGTGGGGAAGCAGCCCGCTTTGGATATTCGCTTTGGCGGACGCGGCACCCAGCACCTTAATGCCAGCCGTTTCCGGCATTTCGCGTCACCGTAGTCCTTCAACACGCCACGGAGACTTGCCATGCGATCACCGGTAAACCTGCAGGATCACGCACGCCTGTCCCTGCGCTTCTTCAATGCGTCCATCGACAGGAAGCGCCAGGGCCTGCCTTACTTCTGGATTGATTTCCTTCTTAATCCGCCCCAGTTCGCCCACGAGATGGCGTTTGATGACATCGAGAATCTGGGACGATGGCTGTATGGTATCGCCTGCGCGCAGCGCCTCACCGGGCAGGATGACGCCGAGGAAACGCGCCAGATCATGCTGCGAGAGATTGACCGACGCTTGGCCGGACCGTATGGCTTCCCTTACACATCGCAATACACCACGGAGCGCATGACCCGTGGACGATACTCCTGGCTGTGGGGCAATCGCGCGGTCCTCGAAGGCTGGGTGCAGTGCTGGCGCAACGCAGCCACTGAAGAAGAACGTGCACAGTTGGCCTCGCGCATCAACCGCATGGTGGACGGGCTGACCGATTTTTCCGTGCTCAAGGCACCCTATCGCTTCTTTCCCACATATGATCCACCGCTGGATTGGACCAAACCCAAGGATATTCGAACGCCGGAGACCGCAGATCCCAGCGCCTGGAATCAATTTTACGCCGACAGCAGTAAAGAGCCAATCAACTGTTGTCCCCTGCCCGC
>JAJXSS010000168.1 GCA_021784455.1 Planctomycetota bacterium | reverse complement strand
CATGATGATTCTGGGCTCATTTGTCGGCAAGAAGATCGTGGATCGTGTCCCCGAACGAGCGTTCAAGCTCATCATCGAAGCGACACTGGTCGTGGCCGGCTTGTACTTCCTCATTGCGGGCTGATGCGGCGGGGCTCGGGGCGCGGGCCCTCGACTGACTTGCCGATGGGGAGAACAACACCGCTGAGAGGATCGCAAGGGATGCACAGCCAAGGGCCCAACCTCTTGCAGCGGCTCAAGCAGCGGACCCGCGGCCTGCGCCGCGAGGTCTACGCGATGTACCTGGCCACCCGCCACCCACAGACACCGTGGTACGCCAAGCTGCTGGCGGCCGCGGTGGTCGTTTACGCGCTGAGCCCCTTCGATTTGATTCCCGATGCCATCCCCGTGCTGGGCTTGCTGGACGATGTGATCATCATTCCGCTGGGGGTATTGGCCGTACGCCGGATCATCCCTTCAGGCGTGCTGGTGGAGTGCCGTCAGCAGGCAATCGATGGTGTACAGGTCGGTACGGGATGGAAGTGGGCGGGCGGGCTGGCCATCATCGCCCTGTGGGTTCTGTGCATCACCCTGCTGGCGATCTGGGGGTGGGGCCGGTTTGGCGGGTAGCCCAGGACCGATCAAGACCAGAGGTTCGTCCCCTTGCGCGCCCCACGGAGCGATAGCCCAACGCCCGGTCGATCATGGCCCCGCGCCGACCACAGGGGACGGCTCCTGACGCGCGTAGAGCGTCGGATATTCCACCCGCGCCCACTGTTCCAAGCCCATGCCTTGCCCGGTCTGAGAATACAGCTTAAGAAAACGGTCCATAGCGGTTGCCGGTCCGATCGGCATGTGGCCTCGCCATAACGTCAGTTCCTCGGCAGCGGCGCTGGCGGGGTCTTCATGGCGGGTCAGAATCAGCCACAGCGCTGCGGCCATTCCGCTGCGATCCGCGCCGTTCTTGCAGTGGACCAGCAGCGGTCGGGGCGCCGTACGCAGATCGGTGATGAGCTGGTCCAGGAGTTTGGGGGGCGGAAGCTGTCGCGCGGACAGAGCCACATCGTAGTGCCGTATGCCGGCCTTGCGGCAAGCGGCCAATTCCTGGCGATACCACTCGTTCTGCGGATTGGGGCCGCGCAGGTTGATGACCGAGCGCAGCCCCAGGATGGCGATTTCCTGGCGGAATTCCGCCCCGCTTAACTGGGCACTGCGGTAGGCCTGGCCGGGCGTGATGGTGGCCAGATTGGTCCCAAGCAGAATGTCATAACCGCGCCAGGAGATGACGCTCAAGAGCGCCAGCCCCACGACGGCCAGCCCAAAACGCACGGGATGTTTGGCCGCCCAGGCCACCAGCCTTCGAGGGAGAGGTTTCATGACCCAATATTACCGCATGGGCCTTTACCAACCCACCCGGCGACACATTCTCCAGAGCAGCCATTTCTTAGGCGGCTATCTCCCGATGGATGCGCTATTGCCGGCGTAAGACCAGGAACACCGGGATTGCGGCCAGTTCCATCCGGGCGCCGCAGATCATGGCGGCCGTGACATGCCCGACGTACCGCAGGCCCATGCTGGCGCTGCCCAGCCGCCAGAACACACCGCAACAACAGGGGGCCCTCCAAAGGTGCCCCCGCTTCGTGAGGCTGCAAAGAATGCAGGCGCCGGGCGCGGGCGTTTAGCATGAGTCTGGGCGCGTGATGGCCGCAAAGGCGTGGCCGGCACAATGCGTGGAGACGATCGCAATGGGTTTGGGCAGCGTCCTGAGCGTCTGTGGCGGCCGGCCGGCGTGGCCGGGCGGGGGTTTCACTTTGACCGAGCTTCTGGTAGTGATTTCGATCGTGGCGGTATTGATGGGGATGCTGATCCCCGCCCTGGCCAAGGCCCGCGACCATGCTCAGGCCATCCGCTGCGCGGCCAACCTCAAAGGCATCGGCGAGGGCCTGGTTGTTTACAACAGCGACAACCAGGACTTTGTCGTTCCCTCCTATAACATGACCGGTAACGCCGCAGCCGGGGATTCGGTGCCCCTGGATGGATGGGCGCCGAATCTGGATCGCGATGGCGTCGTGCCGGGCAAACGCGACGCTGCCGACAACGTTTTCTATTGCCCCAACACTGCCCCCATCCTGGGCATGGCCGGCGGTGACACCGGCGCTGACCCCAACAAGTCCCGCGGTTACTTTGAGTGGCCCACCGTGCGCAAGGCCGACAAGTCCAACAATCCCGTCATCATTCCCCAGCGCGGCTTCAACCGCATCATCCGCGTGGCGTACTGGGTCAACTCGGCCAATCCCATCGGCAGCGCCGGCGCAGCCATTGAACAGGATGTGTATTACACGGGCTCGGTCGGGTTCGAGAACAGCGCCGGACGGGTGATGCGGCTCACACGCTGCACCTGCCAGGTGTGCCCCAGCGCCCTGATCGCCCTGGCGGATGGGCTCTATGCCGGTAAACAAGGCAGCAACCGCCTGAACGGGACCGACGGCGTCAGCAACTCCCGCGTGGGCTTTCGGCATGCCGGTGGGCAGTACACCAATGCCGCTTTTGCGGATGGCCATGTCACCGCGATCCGGTATTCCGATTTCCCGCGCACGGCGGGAGCCGAAAACCAAGGGGCATACACCATCTACGCCGATCCGGCGTCGCACCCTTGACTGGGCCGCAGACGCGATGGTCGGCCGGCGGTCCTCCGGCCCCGGACGGGGCCCGCTGACGGCCCGGATCGTTCCGCCCGGAGTCGGCCCGATAGTGAACCGCCTCCCCGGCCCTGAACGTCCGGTCGCGTCTTCATGACTGCCTATTTCTGCCCGCCATCAGCTCGGCTTCGCCGGGCCAGTGGCGTTTCCACAAATGACGGGCCGGTTCGCATTGCGGGTGGCCCCCAGCTTGGCCTTGTTGGGCGTGCCGTCCAGATTCATCATCAGCCGGTCAATCTCGGCTTGCCTCGCCGGGTCCATCCCCACCAGCTTGGGAGCGATGGTCTTGTTGACATGGGCCACGGCCTTGAGGACACCTTCACCGCCATAGCGATTCTTGTCGCCGTCGCGCAGCGCGATGGCTTCGTTCTCCCCGGTGGACGCCCCGGAAGGAACCGAAGCGCTGACTCTGGCACCGCTGTCCAGGGTACAGAACACGCGCACGGTGGGATTGCCGCGCGAATCCAGGATTTCCAGGGCGCTAAGACTGGCGATGACGGACGACATAAGGAATCCTTCTGTTGAGGGTTGAATGGTCACCAGAAAATCAGACACGTAAAGTGGCTCTGATGCGTAAGGAATGGGTAATCAGGTCCAGGGCATCCAGCACGTTGGTAGTCACGACATCCGCCGCGCCCAACAGCACGCCCGCCGACCCCTCCGGCCCGATCACGGCGATACCCTGCGCCGCGGCTTTGAGCATCGCCACCTCATTGCGCCCGTTACCAATGGCCGCCACGTGCGCAGCCCCCAGCTTGCGCACCCACCGCGCCTTATCCGCCCCGGTTTTCACGCATTCCACCCGCACGGGAAAATGCTGCAGAGTATGGCGGGCCGCGCCGAAAGTGTCGGCTGTCAACACCATCACACGAAGGCATGCCCCCTGTATTTTCAGGCGCTGATCCACCCCGGGGAAGCAGTTCCCCATCCAACGCCAGCGTACCATTGAAATCCAGCACCAGATGACGAATGATCAGGGGCTTCTGACCGGGCAGTGTGATGGTGACGGGGGTCTTGGTCACACGCCGCTCTTTCAAGATTAAGCGTCTTGGGAAGATCCAGCCCTGGCGGTGGCTGCGGCGGGATCAGGAGGCGGGCTTCTGCGGAGTCTGGCCCGCTGCTGGGGACACGGCCCCGGGAGCCACACCGGGGGCAGGGGTGGCATTGTTGTCATGCCGGTACAGGATCACCTGCACCCGTTCCATGGTCACCAGTCCTTCCTGCACCATGGTGTCGATGTGCGGCAGCAGGGCATCGATCCGTTCTTTGCTGTCCACGATCTCGATGATCAGGGGCAGGTCCTCCGAAAGACGCAGGATCTTGGCCGTGTGCAGACGGCTGTTGGCCCCGAAGCCCATGGGCCCGCGCAGCACCGTCGCCCCCGCCATGCCCAGTTCCCGGGCCTTGAGCACGATAGCTTCATACAGGGGCCGGTGATGCCAGCGGTCTCCTTCCCCGATGTAGATCCGCACCAGAAAACCTTCGCTGGGAAGTTTCATGGGAATGCCTCCTGTTCAGGCGATGCCGTAGATCAGTTGCGACACCTGTTTGCCCAGCCACACGGCCACCAGACCGATAGCCACGCTCAGAAGCACATAGCCCGCGGCCGCAAGGAATTCGCGGTCCGAGCTGAGCTGCAGGGCGTCCCATCCGAATGAGGAGAAGGTGGTGTAACCGCCGAGAATGCCCACCAGAATGCCAAACCGCAGGTCTTCATTGATCGGCCAGGCCCCGAAGAACAGGCCGCCCAGAAACCCCATGACCAGGCAGCCGCTGATGTTGACGACGAGGGTCCCCATCGGGAACGTCGCGCCCCACCAGCGCTGCACCCAGCCCTGCACCAGATAGCGCAGCGTGGCCCCCAGCCCGCCGCCGCCGAAAATGAGCAGAATCCGAAGCATAGCCACCTGCCGTCGGCAAGAACCAGGGGCCCTAACAAAAGGCCCCACCGCGATTGGACCTTGGTGGGGCTGGTTCTCGCTTCTCGAGGCGATGACCCTACCAAGGCGGATACCGTCTGGTAGGAGTCATCAGGCCATCGGGGCCGGTTTGGAGGCGGACTCCATCGCCGTCAGGAGTATAGCAGCGCTCGGCAGCGGGGCAAATCAGCACGCGGGAAGGGCATTGACCGCCTTTTACACCCTTCCCCGTTGCGGCTGCGGCGCCCCGGAACGGGCGGCGCGACTTGGCGACCCGGGTCCGGCCCGCAGCCCGATCCCTTACAGCCGCACCTCCCGGCCGGTCTGCGCCGACTCATAAATGGCCGAGAGGATCTGGATCATGGCCAGCCCGTGTTCGGGGCGGATGGTGGGCTCGGCCCGCCCGCGCAACACCTCAATGAAATGATTGAGGTACCGTGCGTGCTGCCCTACCGCATCGGCCCTCAGCCGCGGCTTGATGTCGCACGGGGCGCCGGCCAGTTCGGTATAGACCCTCAGTTCTTCATTCTTCAGCACCAGTCCGGCCCTGGTCCCCCGCAGTTCCACGAAGGTTGTCTCCTCTTCGATGTTGGAGGCCCAGGAGAATTCGATCTGCAAAGTCGCCCCGTTGGCAAAGCGGATGAAGCCCGAGGCCAGGTCTTCCACATCAAAGGTTCCCCCGGCTTTGGCTTCGCCGAACTGGCTGTGAACCGAGTCCGACCCGGTCGCCTGGGCGAATTTGCAGTAGGTGGCCCCGGTCACGCTCACCGGCCGAGGGTTGCCCATCATCCACAGGGCCAGATCGATCATGTGCACCCCCAGATCGATCAGTGGACCTCCGCCGGAAAGAGCCTTGGTGGTGAACCACCCGCCCTTGCCCGGAATCCCGCGCCGGCGGATCCAGCCGCAGCGCCCGGTATAGATCTCCCCGGCATGCCCCTCCTCGATGTACTGCTTCATGAAGCGGGCCTGCGGGCGGAAGCGATTATTGCGCATGGCCATCAGCACCCGGCCCGAATCCTGGGCCGCCGCCACCATCCTCCGGGCCTCGGCCACACTCACGGCATCCGGCTTCTCGGTGATTACATGCTTGCCGGCCTTCAGCGCGGCGACGGCAATTTCCGAGTGGAACAGGTTGGGGGTGCAAATATCCACCGCATCCACCTCCGGGCGAGCCACCAGTTCTCCGTAGTCCTGATAGACCTGCTTGATGCCGTGGGCCTGGGCAAATTTTTGCGCCCTTTCCTTCACGATGTCGCAGGCGGCGACAATCTCCACCTCAGGATGCTTCAAAAGCGCCGGAGCGTGGACGGCGTTGAAGATCCCGCCGAGCCCCACCACGCCCATGCGGATCTTGTCCACCGGCTGCCCAGCCGCCCTACTGCTCTTCCTGGCCAACGCCGATCTCCTCAAACGCTGCGCTGCCGGCGCAGGACCGGCCAGTGTAGCACATCCCGCGGGCCCTCCGCCGCGGCCCGGCCACGGGTTTCGGCTCGGGCTGCCGGCTCCAAGCGGCTGATGACGAAGATGGTACGCTGTCAGACCTATGGCCATGCGATTTACCATTGTGGGGTTCGGTGAGGCTCTGTACGACATCTTTCCCGGCCGGCAGGTGATGGGCGGAGCACCGCTCAACGCCACGGTGCACGCTCATCAACTCGGCCTGCGGGCCGCGGGCCGCGGTGTCCTGGTGACGCGGGTTGGGCAGGATGCCCTGGGCGGCCAGTTGCTGGAAGAACTCAAGCAGCGCGGCCTGTGCACGGACTACATCCAGACCGATCCGGACCACGCCACCGGGCGGGTCTACGTGAGCATGGGAGCGGGCGGCGAGCCCTCATTCGATATCGTGCGCCAGGCGGCGTGGGATTGGATCAACTTCGACCCCGACACGGGCACCCTGGCCAGCCAGTGCGATGCGGTGTGTTTTGGCACGCTCGTCCAGCGGGAGGGGCAGGCGCGAAATGCGCTGTACCGCTTCCTCGGCGCGTGTCCCCAGGCCATCCGGCTGCTGGATGTGAATCTGCGGCAGCAGTATTACGACCGGCGTGTCCTGCAGCGCAGCCTCGAAGCCGCCACCATCATCAAGGCCAATCAGCACGAACTGGGGGTGCTGGCCGATTTGCTCGGGCTCGACGGCGGCGCCGGCTTTGCGGCCCCCTCCTTCGGCCGGGCCCAAGCTTTGCTTAAGCGCTTTCGGCAGGTGCAGGCGGTGGTCGTGACCCGTGGCCGGCAGGGAACAGCCGCGGTCACCGGCACGGGCGTGGTGGAAGCCGAGCCGGCCACCTACCCTCCCGCGGAAGGGGCGGATGCCGTCGGGGCCGGCGATGCCTGCGCCGCCGCGGTGCTGATCGGTCTGGTGCTGCGCTGGCCCTGGGAAAAGACGCTGAACCTGGCCAACCACGCCGGAGCGTACGTCGCCAGCCAGCCCGGGGCCACCCCCCTCTTGCCGGAAGCGATCCTGGCAATGGTGGCTTAAAGACACGCTCGCAGAGCTGGTAAGGTCTTTGTACAGCCGGAGATGAGAGCCGGTGGCGTTACGAAATAGAAATCCCTCCGGCCCGCTGCAGCGTTGCCTCCGTCAGTCGTAAGCCCAGATTCCGCCGCATCTTTAACCCTCTGCTCCTCCTCCATATCCTCAACATTGCAACCGGTTCCCGGGCAGAAAATAACTCTTGCCACTCCCTAGATTACGCGGATAATCGAATAGGGGAACCTGCGGGGGTGTGAAGGTGCGTCCTTGCTCGTGGCTTCCAGAAGCACCTCCGCGTGGGGAGGGGCGTCATGACAGGCCTTGCGGTCCAGAGATGTGGCCCGGCGGGCATCAGGTCCGGCGCGATCACACCCAACGCAGGTCGCCAGGCGGCTTGGCCAGCCCCAATTTCGACGCTGACCCGGCCAGGTATAGCCCCTCCCTTGGCCCGGCGCACGCCTCTCCCATCCCTATCAGCACAAGGCTCCCTGGTCAAAGCCCGGCGTGCCCTTGGCCGTGCTGGACGACCTTGCCGCACCCGCGCGATTGCCGCGCCAGCATCAGTGTCTGGCCAAAGCCTGCCCGAATGCTGACCCACGGCCGGTGATGGTAACCGGCCGAAACTCGGTAGCTCCTCCGCGGATCAGGGAAACACCCGTTCTATTTGAAGGGAGACACCATGAACGACATGTGGCAACAACTCAAGAATGAGATCGTCACGTACGGACCGACCTTGGTCGCCGGACTGGTGGTGCTCATCGTAGGCTGGTTTGTGGCGCTGTTTGTGGCCTTCATCGTGCGCAAGCTTCTGGACAGGACTTCCATAGACAATCGGCTTGCCCATTGGATGAGCGGCCCCGACAGCAAGACGCAGGTGCCCATCGAACTCTGGATCAGCAAGGCCGCGTTCTACCTGGTCATGCTCATCGTGGTGGTCGCATTTCTCGCCACCATCGAGCTCACCGTGGTCACGGAGCCGCTGAACAAAATCCTGCTGCCGATCCTCGACTACGTGCCTCGGCTGATCGGCGCCGCCATTCTGATTCTGGCTGCCTGGGTGCTGGCCACGGCGCTGAGGAAGATCACCACCAGCGTGCTCAAGGCCACCAAGCTGGATGAGAAAATGGGCAGCGCCGCCAGCGCCGAGGCCAAACCGATGGCTTTGAGCGAGACTTTCGCCGGCGTCGTGTACTGGCTGGTCTTCTTACTGTTCATGCCGCTGATCCTGCAAGCCCTGGCCATGCAGGCCCTGCTGGAACCCGTCACGACGCTGCTCGACAAGGCCTTTGCCTTCGTGCCCAACATCGTTTCCGCGGTGGCGATTCTGATCATTGGCTGGTTCATTGCCCACATCCTGCAACGCATCGTCAGCGGGCTGCTGGCCGGCGTGGGCCTTGATCGCCTGAGCGAGAAATGGGGCCTGGCCCCTTCCCTGGGCAAGCAGAAACTCTCCGGGGTGCTGGGGCTGGTGCTGTATTTCCTCGTGCTGGTGCCGGTACTCATCAGCGCCCTGGCGGCCCTGCAGTTGGAGGCGGTCACCAAGCCCGCCAGCGACATGCTCGGTAAGACCCTGGCCGTGCTTCCCGATGTCTTCGGCGCCGCCATTGTCGTGCTGATCGCCGTAGTAATC
>JAJXSS010000167.1 GCA_021784455.1 Planctomycetota bacterium | reverse complement strand
TCTTCTGTTTATACGTGCCCACGATGATGTGCCCGCCCTTCTTGAGCGAATTGGCCTGGGCCCGCATGGATTCGCCGCCGATGATGCACGTGGCGCGGATGGGCGTGTGGTGGCCCAGCTCGTTGATCTCGCCGGCCACCTGCGAAGCCAGTTCCCGGGTGGGCACCAGGATCAGGGCCTGCATCGCCACATCGGGATGGGCCAGGTGCAGGATGGGCAGGCCGAAGGCCGCGGTCTTGCCGGTGCCGGTCTTGGCCTGGCCGATGACATCGCGGCCTTGCAGGATCACGGGAATCAGTTGCGCCTGGATGTGGGTGGGGTGGTCGAAGCCCGCCTCGGTCACCCCCTTCAGCACCGATTCATGGAGTCCCAGCGTGGCGAAAGTATGCGATAAATCGAAGATCTCGTTCATAAGCGATTCTGCCAAAGACCTTGCATCATAGCGGTTTTACCGCTGGGATGCTGCCGCGCAACGGGGATCTTCCGGCCGGGACGCTCGCATGCCTGGCTGGGCTGCAGACGGGACACAGACGGAAGTTCGGGTATTCGACGGGACGATCCACTCACTCGGCGGGCTCCAGAGTGATGGACAGGGACAAGTTTTTGCCGCCCCGGCGAACCGTGAGGGGAATCGTGTCGCCCGCCACGTAGTGCGCCAGCACGGTCTTGAGTTCGGCCAGGGACGCAGCCGGCCGGCCGGCCACAGCCGTCATGATATCCCCCGGCTGCAGGCCCGCCTTGGCGGCAGCGCTGCCGGGCTGGACCTGGCGGATGATCAGGCCCGCCGGAACCGGGTGCGCTGAGGCCGGCCGGGTGGCCGGCCCGGCGCCGGGCATCTCCCCAGGCTCCGCCGCCGACGGGCTGACCAGCACGCCCATCCGCCCGGGGCGGAGATCCTGACCGGCTTTGAGCTTGTCGAACCAGCGGGCCGCATCGGCCCCGGCCAGAGGCACGGCGAAGCCCACCCCCGAGTCGTACCACCCAACCCCCGCAGCGCCCGCGAGCATGCCCGGCGGGGCCGGGCCCGCTTGCGGCGACAGCGGCACGCAAATGCCGATCACCCGGCCCTCGATATCGATCAGCGGGCCACCATAGTTCGCCGGGCTGATGCGGGCATCGGTCTGGACAGCTCGGCCGAAGATGCGCTTCAAGCCGCTGATGATGCGCACGGACACGGCCGGCGTGGCCGTGCCATAGCCCACCCCCAGCGCGATGGCCCACTGGCCCACCTTCAGGTCCGCCGGATCAACCAGCGTGGGCACAGCCAACTCCCGGCCGGCGGGCACGTTGATCTTCAGCAGGCACACCCCGCGTGTGTCATCGCGGCCCAGCAGATGCGCCACATACTGCGTGCCATCGGCCAGCGTGATCGTGATGACCTGCGGGCGGCGCAGGAAGTTGTACGTGCTGGTGATGATGTAGCCATCGGGTGAGATGATCAGGCCGGTGCAGGGACCGGCCCCCGGCTCGGCCAGCCCCAGCATGGGTTGCGGCGATCGCGGGCCGCGCCCCCCACCCGGGGCATTTCCAGGGGTATTTCCGGGGGCGGTCGGGTCCGCAAATCCGATATCCCCGAACGTCTCGATAGTGACCACACTGGGCCGGATAACCTGGGCCGCCGCGCGCACGACGGCTGGCAGGTCGGAGTCGAGCATGGAGGGTATTTCCGGCCTCGCAAGGCCCCTGGCGGACGGGCCGGCCGGGGCGGTTTGCGCCAGCGTCAAGGAACCGATCCCCAGCAGGCACGCGGCACCGATCAGGCCCCGATAGGGCAGCTTCGCGCCCCAGCGCCAGCGGCGGCCCGCCCGACATCCTGAAGAGCGGTTACGGATCATGGGCGGCCTTTCTCCCGCGGCGTCACACTCAGCGTCAGAACTGAATTCCCGCGCTTGACCAGAATGGTCACCGTCCGCCCCACGCTCAGACCGGCCAGAGCCTTTTGGGCGTCGGCCACATGGCGCACCTCGCGCCCGGCGATGGCCAGAAGCAGGTCATCTTTGGCCAGCCCGGCCTGGGCCGCCGGTGAGCCGGGAACCACGGCGTCCACGAACGCGGGGGTGCGGTTGCCGGCCAGGGTGAAAAGGCGAATCCCTGTCTGGGCCGGCCGGACATCGGGCACACCGGGACGCCCCTGGTCGCCCACGCCCGGGATCGGCCGGCCGTGCACAAACGCATCCAGGGCATCCGCGGGGATGGCATAGTTGATCCGCGTACCGGTGGCCCGGCTTTCGGCCACCTTGCCGACCATGCCCAGCAGGTCGCCCTGCAGATCCACCAGCGCCCCTCCAGGCGCCCCGGGATTGGCCACAATGGCATCCACCAGCAGCACATCACCTTCCAGCGGCAGGTCTTGCAGCCGCTTGCGCAGGCCGATGGCGGCCCGGGCGCAGATCACGCCCGCCGTGATGGACAGGGGCTCGGGACCTTGAGCCACCTGGAAGGGATTGCCCACCGCCAGCACCCAGTCGCCCGGCCGGCCCCGGGGCTGGGCCGACAGGTTGAAGTAATCCGGCGTCTTGACCGGGATTTTCAGCCACACCGTTTGCAGCGCGTCGCTGCGGCGCCAAACCATGGCGGGCACCACGGTTCCATCCGCCAGGACCACCTTCAGGTTCGGATCGGCGGTGTAAACCCCCGCGGCCGTCAGCACATCGCCATCGGGCGAGATGATGATGCCCGAGGCGTAACCGACCTCGGCCCCGATCCCGGCCCCGCGGATCTTGACGGTGCGCCGCAGCAGGGAGGGAATCGCCGCCAGCGGATAGGCCACCGCCGGCGCCGGGGCCGGGGCCGCCTGCGGAGCCGGAACGTCCCGGGGCCGACCCGAGGCATCCGCCGGAGAGTAAGCCAGCAGGTGCGGATGAGCCAGATCGGTGTCAAACCAGGCCACGAAGGGACCCCGTTGCGGCTGGCGGCCGGAAAGCTCGATGGCAGGCCCCCCGGCCACGCGGGCACTGCCCTCAATCCGGAGGTGGCTGAAGGTAGCGGCCGGCTGCGCAAGCCATGCCCCAGCCGCACCCGATTGCACCGGTTCCGCCGCCGCGCCCGACCCGCTTAAGGCCCGCGCCAGCAGGGCCTGGGCCAGGCGCTGGTTCAGCGCGGGGTTGCGGATGACCCCGGCCGTGGCCAGACCGAAGGGGTCGGGATAGGGCCGGGCGGCCGGCACGGGGGCCGTAGCCGGCTGGGTGGCGGGCCGTGTCGCCGGCCGCATCCGCGGGACCGGCGGCCGCGGAGGAACCTTGTAGGGCAGGGCATCGAGGGCGATGGCCGCCCGCCGTTGTCGGCCGCCGCTCTCCCAGACCACCTCGACGGTCCAGCCCGCGGGCAGGGTCGTGATCAGCCCGGCCAACTGATTGGCGGTGCGGATGGGCACACCGGCCACGCTGATCAGGCGGTCCCCCAGTTGCAGGCCCGCCCGGGCCAGGGCCGATTCCCGATCGAGGGCATCACAGATGACACGTGACCGCGGCGCCGGGCCCTGGTCGCGGAAGGTGGCATCCAGCGTGGCATGGCGGCAGGTGCGGGTGGCCAGAAGGTCGCCCAGAAAATTGGCAATCTGATTGGAGGGAATCGCGTAGCCCAGGCCCACGTTCACCCTTCCGCGCTCGGCAAAAGAGGCCCGGCCGTTAATGCCCACCACCTTGCCATCCAGCGTGAACAGCGGCCCGCCGGAGTTGCCGGGGTTGATGGACGAATCCACCTGGATGGCGTCGCCATACACCAGCAGGTTGCTGCCGCCCTCACCACCCTGATAGCGATGCACGCCCGAGACGATGCCCAGCGAAACTGATGGGGTGTAGTCCTCGGCCAGAGCGAAAGGGTTGCCCATGGCCAGCACGCCGTCGCCCGGAGCCAGCCGGTCGGAATCGCCCAGGGAGGCATAGGGGAACGCATCCCGGCCGGTCAGTTGGATCACGGCCAGATCGCCGCCGGGGTCCACGCCCACCAGTTTCCAGGGATACAGCCGGCCGTCGGACAGGCCGGCCAGCCCGTGCTCGCCGGTCGCAGCGACCACGTGGAAGTTGGTCACCGCCAGGCCATCGGGGGATAAGAGCACGCCCGCCCCCCCGCCCGCCGCAGGATTGGGGCCAAACACACAGACCACGGCGGGGATCACCTGGCGGATGACGGCGATGCGCCGGGCCTGGGCTGAACGAACCTCCGCCAGCATACCGCCCCGCGTGCCGGAGGCCGCAGAAAGCGCCGCGGCCAGCGAGCTACTTGCCACAGATGCGGCAAACAGGAGAGCGAACGCGATAGCAGACACACGACGAGTCATCGGGTTAGCGGTTAAGGGTGAGTACGCGGGGGCGCCAGTCGTCCTGAAACTCGGGCAGTTGCTGTAAAGGGTTGCCGCGATAACACTCCGGAGTCAAGCCACCAAGCCGACTGCCGGCCGCTGCCGAGCCCGCTACTTCGCATCCCGGATCAGCCTCGCCCCTGCCCAGTCGGCGTGATCGGCCAAATCAAGGTCCCCGCCCGGGTCCACGGTTAGCGTCAGGCGCTGCACGCCTGTGACCGACACGCGAATGGGCTGGGGGGCATCGCCGCCGGTCAGGCGCTGGCGGAACAACTCCCGGCCGTCGCCGCTGACGACGAATTCGCAATCGCCCTTGCCTGGCACGGGCGGTTGCACACCGATCGTGGCCGCCAGTGCATCATAGCGCCCCCCCAGGTCGTACGTCAGGGCGCAGCGGGCGTGCATGCCCAGACCCTTCTCGTAAACCTGTCCGGCCAGCACCAGGGGCTGGCCCGAGACCGCCTTGTCGCGCTGCCACTTCCAGAACCCGGTGGGAAAGTAGTCCTGCGTCTCGGCCACGGGGTCCAGATCCGACAGGAAGACCATGCGCCGCGAACGCACGTCCAGGCGTGCCACGCTGTCCCAGGGCACCGTGAACTGTGTGCCATCCACCGCCAGGGTCAGCGTCTGGCCCTGCAGCGTGCGAACCTGGGCCCACAGCGTGGAACCGTCGCGCAGGCTGATGAAGCACTGCCCCGTAGGGTCGAACGGCTCACCCGTCCGGGCCAGCACCACTCCATAGAAGCGGGCCGGGGGCAGCACGCGATCCTGATTGGCGTAAAGGATGTGCACTTCGTGAGGGCCGATGTTCTCCAGCAGACCGCCAATGGACTGCACGCCCTGGTCGGTCAGCACGAAGATCCGGTCGCTGTGCATCGGGGCCTTGTCGGCCAGGGCGGCCATAAAGCGATTGTCGGGCTTGAGGCTGGGATACCAGGCCTCGGGCACCTGCATCCACAGCCCCCGGATCGTCTGGGTGGGCAGTTTCAGAACCGAACCATCCTGGCGCTCGATGCTGGCGTGGGCATCGTGCAAGGTCACCCGCTGGGCGAAGAGGGCGCCGCCCCCCTTCAGATAGACCATCACCGCCGGGCGCAGGGCCAGGACCGGATCGGTGGAGCGCCCAATGCGGCGCAGACTCTGCAAATCGACCCGGGCCACCGGGCCGTTAGCCAGTTGCACCTGGCCGCCGGCATCGATGCCCGTTATATCGGCGCTGAACGGGACTCCTTCGAGCCCGGTGAGTTGCTCGGCCCGGCCGGAAGCCGCCCACAGGGCCACCAGCCCGATCGCCGCCAGGGAGGGAATGATGGTTCGCCAGCGTTTCACTTGCCCGGCTCCTCCTGCAGGCTCTGGAAGTACTGCTCGATCAAGGCCCGGTCCCGCTCGGGCAACGAGCCCTTCAGCGCATCGAGGACTTCCTGACGCTGCCGCTTGTTAAGGGCACCCCAGGTATCGGCCGGGTTACCCCGGCGCACCGAATGCAGTTGCCCTACGCTGGCCTTGCCCGCCGGAGCGATCGACCGCTGGGCCGGGCTGGAGGAACGGGCCCCGGCGGCCATCCCACCGGCCCCGCCGCCGCCGCCCCCGCCCTGGTTTTCCTTGTCCTCGGCTTGTTTGATCAGCATGTCCAGCAGGGCGATCACCTTGGACTGCTGATCCTGTGTGGGCTGCCCGGTGTGATCCAGGCCGAGCTTGCGCTCGGCATAACCCATGCGCGATTCCACATCCCACAGGGACCCATCCTTGATGTTCTGCAACTGGGCCAGCATCTGCAGGGCCCCGATGTGCAGACGCTGGGAGGCGTCGGGATAGAGTTTCAGAAAAGCCTGGAGCGTGGCCTGCGCCTGGCGGCGGTCCAGCAGCCCCGCCTCGCACACCCCGCGCAGAAACAGGGCCTCTCCGGAGTTCAGCGTGCGGTTCGCCGCCGCCCCGGTCAGGTCCTTCAGGTAGGGCATCGCGTCTTCGTACTTTTTATCCGTGGTCAGGACGCGGGCCAGATAGAGCGCGGCATGGGCGGCCAGGTAGGGATCGCCGGCCCCGGCCAGCCGGCGCAGAGCCGGCAGCGCCGCGTGGGCATCCTCCTGCGCCAGGGTGATCAGAGCCTGGCCGAAGTCCGGATAGAGAATGGCCAGGGACTGGGCCAGGGCATCGGTGTGCCCGGCCGGGTCCTTGCGCGCCGCATCGAGCAGCGTGTGGATCCGAGCCTTCTGGGCCGCCGTACCCGGTGCGGATTGATCGATGTACCGGGCAAAGGCGCTCAAGGTGGCCAAGGTGTCCGGACGGGTGAAGGTGACCAGGGGCTGGGTCGCGGGCGCCGAAGCCGGCGCAGGGGCGGTGGTGGAAATCTGGGCGCCCCTGACCCCGGGTGCGCCCAGGGCCAGCACCAGCAAGATCGGCAGGATGCCGCCCCGGCGGGCCCCGCCAACGGCGCAGCCGGGCTTGCCGGGTGTTTTATCCTGATCAGTTGCGGATCGCATGGGATGATTCCTGCCTGCGGCGGCCCCTGCACATGATAAGCCGCCTGGGAGTTCACTTCTTCTGCGCCAGGTCCTCCGCCATGGTCTGCACATCGGCCTGCATGCGGGCAATCCGCCCCACTTCCTGACGCAGGGTGGGATCCAGCGCGGGCCCGGGCCGGACCCGGTCAAAGGCCGTGGTCCGGCCGTTCACGCGCAACTGGGCGGCCCGCAGCAGCTTGAGTTCGGCCGAGGGCGGCACCAGCGGCGGTTGGCCCTGCTGCGATTCGCCCGGCGGCCCCGAGGCGGCCTGCTGCTGAGCCTCTTCCTGGGCCTTTTGCAGCGCGGCAATCAGTTCCCGCAGCGTCGCTTCGATGTCCTTCTGCGTGGTCTGGGTATAGGCATCAGTGCGCTCCTTGTTCAGGAAGCCGGCCACCGCCATCAGGTCGCTCTGAAGCTGCTGGACGATGCGGGGAAAGACCACCGTGGTTCCGTCATCGCGAATGACCTCCAGGGCCTGCTGCGCCATATCGGCAATGGAGGATTCCTCCTGGGCCAGCCCGGCACACGCCAGGTGCTCCGCCCGGCCCCAGTCGGCCCGGGCTTTGCCATCCAGAGCGGTGGTGCTGAGCGTCACCGGCATTTGCCGGGTCAGCATCTGCCGGAAACGCTGTTCCAGGGCCGCCAGAATCTCATCCTGGGCGTCCTTGCGAAGCTGGGCCAGCTTTTCCTCGATCTTCTGACGGGCCTGGCGCAGTTGATCCATGGCCTTCTGCTGCTGGGGCGAGGCCTGGCGCGGCTGGTTCTGGCGCAGATCGCCGGAAGCTTGGCGCATGGACTGTTGCGCCTTTTGGACATCCTGCTGGCCGGGAGACTGCTCGCCGGACTGGCCCGATGAACCGGATTGGCCCGACTGGCCGCCCGCTTGCCCGCCGCTTGAGCCGGCCTGGGCCATCTCCTGGCCCAGTTGATCGGTCTTGTCGGCCGTATCATCCTGGGCCTTGGCCATGGCCTGATCGTGGTCCGGCGGCAGGTGCTCGATGCGATCACGCTCGTGCTGGAGTTCTTCCAGGGCCTTACTGAGCTGGCGAATGGCCTGGGCCTGGCTGGCAGAGGCCGACGAGCCCTGGCCGGAGGCCAGGGCTCCCGCCGCCGCCTGCTGCTGCGCGCTGGCCTGGGCCAGGGCTTGAGCCCCGGGGGTCGAGTCGGCCGGCGGCTGGGCCGGTTGAGTGGTGGCCGGGGAAGTCGAGGTTGGCGGCGAGCCCGGAGCGGAAGGGCGACCGGCCTGCGCCACGGCCTCCACCCCTTGGCGCAGGGTCGTCTGGGGATTGGCCAGGGAGGGCAGGGCGGCCGGGTTGGCGGCCGTGGCCTTTTGGGTCTCCTGGGCCAGAGCCTTCTGCTGCGCCAAGAGCGCCTGCAAGGCGGCGATACGGGCCGCCAAAGAGTGCAGCGCCGCGGCCGGGTTGCTCAGGGTGTCGCTCTCCCGCTTGTGTCCGGCCTCTTCCTGAATGATCTGGTTGATACGCCGCTGCCAGGCCTCCAGACGGCGAATCTCCTGCTGGGTCTTGTCGAAGTCGTCCTGATCGCGCACCAGCAGCTCGATGAGCAGCTTGACCTCCTCGACCAGCTTCTTCTGCTGGGCATCGGCCACATCCAGCTTGTCCTGGCTCAGGAGCTTGACCACATCATCCATGCGGTTTTCGACGCGGGCCTGCTGGGCCTTCTTGAGCACATCGATCAGGCGCTTGGCCCGCTGGGGTTCGCTGGCTTCCAGGCTGCGGGCCAGGCGCAGGAACTTCTCCTGCAGATCCTGCATGAGCCGGGCCACGTGCTGCTGCCGCACCGCCAGAGGGGTGGTGGCAGCGCTGTTGCCATCGGCCCCCGCCGTTTGCCCCCGGGCGGCCACCGGCCCCGCGGCCAACGCGAAGCAGACGCCCA
>JAJXSS010000166.1 GCA_021784455.1 Planctomycetota bacterium | reverse complement strand
CAGCGTCAATCCTTCATCAGCGACTACCACGAACGACGCAATTGCCTGGCCACACGCTGCCGCCTACGCAGCTATCATGAAAGCCGAGGTGCGCTGTAGTGTTAATGCATCCTGTCCATCCCTGTTAATTCCTCTTGCAATGCTTCCCAAGCCGCAACTGCGTGGGTGCGTGAGCACCTCCAAAAAAGTCTTTGTTCCAGCCAGCCCGGGGGTATAATGCGCTTGGATCGCCTGGGGACGATCCCCAGGCACTTCTTTCTCCCGGGAGGGGCGGAAGCGGGGTCAGAAATTATTGCCCGAACCGCCCGCAGGGTGTTTGCCCCGACAATCCCCCATGTCGTTTCCTGTGCTTGGAGAGGAGCAACCCATGATCCGACGCACGCTTTGTTTGGCGCTGTTGGCAGTGGGCTTCTTGAGCGGTTGTTGCGTACCCCAGGCCCAGGTAACCGGACGCCCCTTGACCGCCCGACCGATCCCGCCCGGGCGCATGGCTCTGCTCCCACCCTCCTACGACCCGCGGATCGAGTATCCCATCCTCGCCGTCTCGTTCATCCGCACCACCGTGCTGACCGACCTGGTGCGCGGCCACATCGACATCTCCTACGATGATCTCGATGGTCACCTCCAGGCCCGCCCGCTGCGCCCGCCCGCGTCCCCACCAGCCGCCACTACCCCCCCGGCCGTTTCCCCTCCGCCCGCACCCCGGACCGCCCCGCCTTTTGCCACCGTGCTGGCCCATCTCCGCCAAGCCGGCTACACCACCGCTTGCCTGCCCGTCATTCGCCGCTATGGCCACTACCTGAGTTGGGTGCCCACCACCTACTACAACAACGATGCCTGGCCCTACTACGGCGGCTTCTATGGGGGGCTGTACGGCGACTATGGCTTCCCCGATCTGGATGAGGGCGAGCAGGAAGAAGGCGACGATGAAGGTGACCGTGATCCGCCACCCCAGGTCCATGTGGGCATCGGCTATGGTTACGGCTATGGCTATGGCTACTGGCCGTGGCCCTACTACAGCTACAGCAGTTTGGTTCCCGGCCATTACCGCCCCGCCTCGGGCATCGAAGTCGAGTTTCACATCTTCAACGTCAGTGATGGCCGCGAAATCTACTACCTCCTGGCCGAGGATTCCTCCTTCAGTTACACCCCCGTCGAACTGGAAAGGGGCTTCGATACCCCCCTGGTCCGCGCCTTCCGCCAAGCTTTCGCCCGCCCGTAGCAAAGGCGGTCACTGGGCAGCGCCGTGGCCCCCGGCTTTCGGGGCCGGAGCCTCGTCCTAAGAGATAGCCTGGAGAGACTACGGGGCCCAACGCCCTTTCAAAAACCGTTCCCTAAGAAGAACAGAAACCATGAAGGCCGGGTCTCCCGGCGTTCATAGCTTCTTGTCTTCCCCGCCAACGAAGATTCCCGCACCCCTCGCACTGCCCCCCCCCGCACCTTCCCGGGCTCCGTCACGCCTCGCCCCGATCAGGATCGCTTGGCTTCCCGAAAATCCCCTCCCCCACGCCCCCCGGCCCGACACCCCCTTCGCAGCTCACCCCTTCTTTTTATTTATTAAACTACCAGCCAGTCAGTTCAAATTATACTTGACACGCCGCTTATCTTTGTTTATATTATGTTTGGGTCATCAATTCGGAGTTCTCCCCATGCCCACCATTCCCGCCCACCCCTTCGCCGCTTCCGATTCCGCCGCCCTGGTCCAGGCCCTCGACCTCCTCCACACCCACATCCCCGCCTTTGACCGGCCCACCGGCCCCCAACTCACCCCCTCGCAAGCCCTGGCCCGCCAGTTCGTGCCTCAGGCCCTCGCCAAACTCCAATCCATCGCCAATTCATCGCTCCCCAGCATCGCCCTGCGCGCCTGTCAAACCATCCTCCGCTTCGCCGCCCCCGGCCCCATCCCCCGCCCCCGCCGCCATCCGCCCGGAAAGCCGGTGGGACGAACCACCTCTTGCCTGCGCCCGTCACCCGCCAGGGCTGCCATTCCGCCCACGCCGCCAGTCCCCCCGGCCCACTCTTCCCGATCAGAAATGCCCCCTCCACCCTCCCAAATCCCCACCCCCGCCTCTCCTCCAACCCGTTTCATCGCCACCCTCCTCCTCATCTTCAACCTTCTGCGCCGGGTTCTTGGGTGGATTCTTCCGCCCTCCCCAACCACCGGCGCCACTATTCCGACCCATTCCCCGCCCCGGGCTTCACTCCGGATGTCGGTATATAACACCACGGCTTGCCCCACCGGCCAACGTTCGCCTCCAAGGCACGAGCCTCGACGGTGACGGCCCTCCCGCACCCAGCGGGCCTGGCGGGTCAAGTCTTCGCCCCCGCTTCCTGGCCACACGATCACCAGACCACCTGGCCACGTCTGCCACCTCCACCCGCGCACCTCAAACCCCGGGGCTGGACCTTCGTACAATGTCCGCCCATGAGGTGCCTGCTGCGCGACATTCTGTATTTTCTGGCGGCGGTGCTGACCAGCCCGCTGTGGGGCTGGCGCCTGTGGCGCACGGGCAAGTGGCGCACGGACTGGGCCGGGAAATTCGGCAAGACGCCCCCCCTGCCGCCCGGCTCGGGCCCCACCATCCTCTTCCATGCCGTTTCCGTGGGCGAGGTCAATGCCATCCGGGCCCTGGTAAGCCGGCTTCACGAGCATCTGGCGGCCAATGCCGGCCCTGGTACCGGCGCAGCGACCGACGCCAGTTCCGGGGGTTCCGGGGGTTCCGCGGGTTCCGGGGGGGGGCGGATTGTCATCTGCACCACCACGGATACGGGTTTCAGGCGGGCGACCGAGCTGTATGCGGCCCGGCACACCGTTGTGCGCTACCCTCTGGATTTCACCTTCGCGGTCAAGCGATTCCTCGATGCCCTTCGTCCGGATCTGGTGGCCCTGGTGGAACTGGAAGTCTGGCCCAACTTCGTGGCCCAGTGCCGGCGGCGGGACATTCCGGTGTGCGTGGTCAACGGTCGGCTCTCGGCCCGCTCGTTTGGCCGGTACAAGCTGATCCGGCCGGTTTTGAAACGCACCTTTGCCAGCCTGGCCGCGGCCGGGGTGCAAGCGCAGGACTATGCCCAGCGGTTTATCGCCCTGGGCACGCCGGCGGAAAATGTGCACGTGCTGGACACCATGAAGTGGGATACCGCACAGGCCCTGGCCGAAGGGGTGGACCCCGTGGCCGCCCTTCCCGGGGCGGCGGAACTGGCCAAGGCCCTGGGCATCGACCGCGCACGCCCCCTGATCGTGGCGGGTTCCACCGCACCCGGCGAGGACAAACTGCTGATCGATACCTGCCCGCCCCACGCCCAGCTCCTGCTCGTGCCGCGCAAGCCGGAGTGGTTCAAGGAAGTGGCGGCCCTGGCCCCCGCCCCCGGAATGGTGCAGCGCTCGAAGCATCCCGATGGGACCGTGCGCCCTCCCGATGGCCAGCGGCTGTTCCTGCTGGACACGATGGGCGAGCTGCGCAAGGCCTACGCCCTGGCGGATGTGTGCATCGTGGGCCGGTCGTTTCTGGGCCTGTTCGGCTCGGACATGATGGAGCCCATCGCCCTGGGCAAGCCCACCATCATCGGCCCCTATCACAGCGATTTTGCCGACATCATGGCGGCCCTGGTGGCCCAGCAGGGGATCGTGGTCACCGACCAGCCGGGGCCCGCGGCAGCCCGGCTTCTGGCCCACCGGAGCCAAGCGCAGGCCCTCGCCGACCGCGGGCGGCGTGTTATCCTGTCCCGCCAGGGTGCCACCCGGCGGCACCTGGAAATGCTGCTGGGCGTGCTTGAGCACCGTCGCTCCTGACAAATTCGCCCTCCGCCCTGTGACATCACTGCCATGCCCTCGACCCCCTACCGCCAACGCCTCGCCGCCGCCCGGCACATCGTGGTCAAGCTGGGAACCCAGCTTCTTTCCGGGGCCGATGGCCGGCCGGATGTGCCTTATCTTCACGAGGTGGCCCGGCAGGTGGCCCAGTTACGCCAGCGCGGGGTGCAGGTGACCATCGTGGCGTCGGGGGCCATCGGCGCCGGCCGGGCCCACCTGGGCCTGAAGGCCCGCCCGCGGGATGTGGCCACCCTGCAGGCCGTGGCGGCCGTAGGCCAGCCCCAGCTCATGCGCTCCATTCGCGAAGCCTTTGAGCCCCGGGGCATGCACGTGGCCCAGTTGCTGCTCACCCGCAGTGATTTTGACGATCGGGAGCGCTACCTCAACACCCGCAACTGCATCAATATGCTGCACCGCCTGGGGTGCGTGCCCATCGTCAACGAGAACGACACCGTGGCCGTGGAGGAAATCCGCTTCGGCGACAACGACATGCTGGCGGCCCTGTTGTGCAATGCGCTCAAGGCCCAGCTTCTGGTGCTCTTGACCGTGGTGGATGGGCTGCTGGACGGCAGCGGCCACCGTGTGGACCTGGTGAGTGATTTTGCCCACGCCTCCACCCTGATCCATCGCGGCACGAGCGATCTGGGCACCGGGGGCATGGTCACCAAGCACGCCGCGGCCGGAACCGTGGCCCAGGCGGGCGAGATCGCAGTGATCGCCAACGGCCGCCAGAGCGATGTGCTGCTGAAGCTCTTTGCCGGGGAAAACGTGGGTACCGTGTTCGCCCCGGCGCCGCGGCCGCGAAAGCTGTCGGGCCGAAAACGCTGGATCGGCCTGACCACCCGCCCGGCCGGAGCCATCCGCATCGACGACGGAGCGGCTGCGGCCGTGTGCCACAAGGGCAAGAGCCTGTTGGCCAGCGGGATCAAGACCGTCGCGGGCCGCTTTGAGCAGGGGCAGGTGGTGGCGGTGCTGGATGCCGCCGGCCGGGAGATCGCCCGCGGCCTGAGCAATTACGGGGCCCAGGAACTGGAACTGATCAAGGGCAAGAAATCCGCGCAGTTTGCCCGCATTCTGGGCCGGGCGGCCTACGACGAGGTCATCCACCGGGACAACCTGGTCGTGCTTCAAGCGTAAGCCCGGTACCGCGTCTACCGCTGGCCTGGCGCTACCGACCCCTGGCGGGCGTAGGTACGCAAGGCGTGCATCTGCGCGGGCGGTGTATCCCGCGGTATCTCGCAGCCAGCACCGACGATGAAGCGACTCCCGGCCTGGCGATGGCACTCCGCGAGAGCGGCCTGTACTTGGCCGACGGTACCGTTACGCACGACCCGAACCGGGTCGATGTTGCCCAGCAGGATCTGCCGTGGCCCCATCTGCGCCCGGGCTTCATCGACCGGGGCCAGATAATCCAGATCCACGATCTCGCAGCCCAGTTCACCGATCTTGCCCAGCAGCGGCCGGGTATTGCCGCAGATGTGCAGGCGTACGGGGATTCCCTTCTGGTGAATGGCGTCGACCAACTGTCTTTCACGGGGCCAGACGAATTCTTCGTAGATGGCCGGTCCCACCAGCGAGGCGGCGGCATCGCCCAGGCCGATGAGATCGGCGCCGGCCTGAATCTGGGCGGCCGCGAAGCGGATGCCGATCTGGGTGACGAAGGCCAAGAGATCGTGGACGAAGGCCGGGTCATCGTAAAAATCCAGCATCAGCGTGTTGATCCCGCGCAGATCCGCCCCCAGGGCGCACGGCCCGTCGATCCATCCTTCCACCACCCTTTGGCCGGCCACACGCTCCTTGAACACCGCCGCGGCACGCACGCGGTCGTGCATGCGGCCGCCACCCAGGGGATCGGGCTGCTTCAGCCGCACCAGCACCGTCTTATCCGCCAATAAGGCCTCCTCCTCCACCAGGGCCGGCGGCTGGTCGGGGAAGAACTGCACCTTGGCGCCGCAATCGCCGGCTTCCCGCGCGGGGTCCGAAATGCACGAGACGTGGTCCAGGTCGAATTCTTCGGCCGTGCGCAGTTGGGCTTCCACCATCACCCGGTGATCGGTGACGTAGTCGAAGTACTTCCGCCCGATCCGGTCGGCGGCGAACATCATGGTGATGGGCATCAGGGGCAGGCAATCGGGGGCCGTGCCCGCAATCATGGCGAAGACACGTTCACGGGAAGTCATGACCGTTCCAAGGTGAAAATAGGCGATGAGGGCAGACGCCATGCATGATACGGCGCGGCGGCATTGGCCGAAAGCGGGAAGCGGACTGGCGGGGCTGGCCGCCGGACTTGCACGACCCGGCCCCGGCGATTTACGCTGTCCAGCCATCGGTCACTGGTCGGAGGTCTGCTTTCCCACGATTCACAGATCGAGGAACCCCTTGCCATGGCGTGGTTCAAGCACCCTCGGGACATTCGCGTCGGCGTGATCGGTTACGGCGGGGCCTTCAACATGGGCCGCCAGCACCTGAATGAGGCCCAAAAGGCCGGCATGACGCCGGCCGTGGTGTGTGAGATCGACCCCAAGCGTCTGGAAGTGGCCAGGACGGACTTCCCGGGCATCCAGACGTTCGACGATGTGAACCGGATGCTGGCCCAGGCGCCGGTGGATCTGGTCCTCCACATCACGCCGCACAACCTGCACTTTCCCCTGGCTCTGAAATGCCTTAAGGCCGGCAAGCACGTGGTCACGGAAAAGCCCTTCGTCCTCACCACCGCCCAGTGCGACAAGCTGATCGCGCAGGCCCGCCGGAGCCGGCGGATGGTGTCCACCTACCACAACCGTCACTGGGACGGCTGGATTCGCCGGGCGGTGGACCAGGTCGTGCGCCAAAAAGTGATCGGCGAGGTGCTGCGTATCAACGCCTGGATGGGCGGCTACGGCATGCCGCGCGAGTGGTGGCGCAGCAGCAAGCCGATTTCCGGCGGCATCCTGTATGACTGGGGCGTACACCTCTTGGACTACAGTCTGCAACTGCTGCCCGGGGCCAGGCTCACGGAAGTGAGCGGGTTTGCCCACGATGGCTTCTGGGCTGGCCGCATGCCCCGAAGCCACCCCCGGAAGAATGACTGCAACGAGGACGATGCCCTGGTCATCGCCCGGTTTGACACCGGCCAGATGCTTGAACTGTCCGTTTCCTCAATCCGGTCCTACGAGCGGCCGGGAACCATGGAGATCGTGGGCACCCGGGGCTCTTACACCTTCGACTTCAGCAGTTTCCGGTTGAATCTTCCGCAGCACGGCAAAGATGCCCGCAGCGGCAAGCCCACCAACATGTTGCACTCCGGCCCGCACTGGGACAGCCAAGGGTACCGGTTCTATCAAAACATCGCCGACCACCTGTGCGGCCGGGCCGACCTGATCATCACCCCGGAATGGGCCCGTCGGCCGATCCATATCCTGGATCTGGCCAACCAGTCCGCCCGCGCGGGCCGAGCGATGAAAGCCCGCTATGCCTGATGCAAACCTGCTGCGCCTGGCACTTTTCACGATGACAATCGGCGGTGTGCTCGCGTCGGGCGCATCGGCCGCAGCACCGCGCCCGGATCCTCCCATGACCTCCCCTGCCCTTCAGACTCCTCCGGCCGCAGAGATTCTGGCCACCCTGCGCCCCGGCCACCCGCGACTGCTTGCCACCGCCCAGGACTGGGCCAACCTGAAACAGCGGCTGGACCAGGATGCTGTTCTTCAGGGCTGGTATAAGAAACTGGAACAACAGGGCCAGAAGATCCTTCAGGAGCCGGTCAGCCGTTATGAAATCCCCGATGGCCTGCGCCTGCTGGCCACCAGCCGGCGCGTCCGAGATCGCGTGCTGACCCTGGGCACGCTTTACCGCCTGACCGGCGAAGAACGCTGGGCCCGGCGCGCCTGGCTGGAACTGGCTGCGGCCGCCGCGTTCCCCGACTGGAACCCCCGCCACTTCCTCGACACAGCCGAAATGAGCGCCGCGGTAGGCATCGGCTACGACTGGCTTTTTGATGCCCTCACGGCGGATCAGCGGGCCACCCTGCGACAGGCCCTGGTCCGCAACGGCCTGCAACCCGGCCTGGAGTGCTTCCAGACCGGCAAAGGCCACGGCTGGTGGGTCCATGCCCAGCACAATTGGAACCAGGTGTGCAGTGGGGGTCTGTGCGTGGGGGCGCTGGCCATCGCCGATGAAGAGCCGGACTTGTGCCGGCAGGTCGTGTTCGATGCTGTGCACACCGTGCCCAAGGCCCTCGTGCACTACGCCCCCGACGGGGCGTGGAATGAAGGACCAGGCTACTGGCACTATGCCACGTCTTATACCGTCCTGCTGCTGGATGCCCTGCACACGGCCCTGGGCCGCGATTTCGGATTGTCGGACATTCCCGGCCTGGATCGGGCGGGATTCATGCCCATCTACGCTTCGGGACCGACCGGATTGGATTTCAACTTCGCCGATGCCCATGTGGGTATCCTGCGGGCCCCGGAGATGTTCTGGCTGGCCCAGCGCTACCGGCAACCGGCGTTCGCACGCTATCAAATCCCCCTGTCCACCGGCAGCGCCCTCGACCTGCTGTGGTACCGCCCCCTGCCCGCCGAAGTACCGGCGCTGCCGCTGGACCGCTATTTCCGCAAGGCGGAGGTGGTCAGCCTGCGCGGCCGCTGGGATGATCCGCAGGCGGTTTTTGTGGCCTTCAAGGCCGGTGACAACAAGTCCAACCACAGCCACCTGGATCTGGGCACGTTCGTATTCGATGCCCTGGGCCAGCGCTGGGCCATGGACCTGGGCTCGGACAATTACAACCTGCCCAACTACTTCGGCAAAGAACGCTGGGACTACTACCGGCTGCGGGCTGAGGGGCACAACGTCCCGGTCCTGGGGATGATGGATAACCCCAACCACACCGATCAGGATCCCCGTGAGGCACAAGACCTCACGGTAACAAAACTACG
>JAJXSS010000165.1 GCA_021784455.1 Planctomycetota bacterium | reverse complement strand
GCGCGGCCCCAATCGTTGGCGTATACTGTCCAGACCCTTCACCCTTTGGAGTTGTTATGGCGAGCTACAGCACTGCGGACATTCGCAACATCGCCCTGGTCGGTCACGCCGGTTCCGGCAAGACCAGCCTGATGGAAGCCATCCTGCTGGAAGCCGGCGCCATCCACACGCGGGGCCTGGTGGAGCGGGGTTCCACGGTCAGCGACTACACCGAGGAAGAGAAGGGCCACGGCCACAGCATCTTCGCCTCCATCAGCCACTGCGATTACCAGGGCAAGCACATCAACCTGATCGACACCCCCGGCTACGCGGATTTTGCCGGCGCGGCGATTGCCGCCTTCGCCGCGGTGGAGACGGCCGGGATCGTCATCAACGCCGCCAATGGCATCGAGCCCAACGCCCGCAAGATGATGGAGCGGGCGGCCGAACGGGGCCTGGACCGCTTCATCATCATCAACAAGATGGACCATGAGAACGTCGACCTGGGCACGCTGGTGGAATCCATCCGCGAGGTTTTCGGCTCCCAGTGCCTGCCGGTGAACCTGCCGGCCGAAGGCGGCAAGGCCGTGGTGGACTGCTTCTTCAACCCCCAGGGGACCAGCGACATCGGCACCGTGGATCAGTGGCACAAGGCCATTGTCGAGCAGGTGGTGGAGGTGGATGAGAAGCTGATGGAACTGTATCTGGAGCAGGGCGAGGTGAGGCCCGAGCAACTGCACGAGCCCTTTGAGGCCGCCCTGCGGGAAGGCCACCTGGTGCCCATCTGCTTCGTCAGCGCCCGGCGTCACGATGACCCCAACAAGTCGGTGGGGATCAAGGAACTGCTGGAGGTGCTGACCCGCCTGGCGCCCAGCCCGCGGGAAGCCAACCAGGCCCCGTTCCTGAAGCTGGATGGCTCTCCTTATCCGGTTACCTGCGATGCCGGCAAGCACGCGGTGGCCCACGCTTTCCAGGTCAGCATCGACCCCTTCGTGGGCAAGCTGTGTGCGTTTCGCGTGCACCAGGGGGTTGTGCGCTCGGGGGCCCAGCTTTACATCGCCGATCCCAAGGGCGGCGAGACCAAGCGGCCGGTCAAGATCAGTCACCTGTTCAAGTTTCAGGGCAAGGAGCACGTGGAAATCACCGAGGCGATTCCGGGGGACATTGCCGCCATTGCCAAGGTGGAGGAGGTCCACCGGGACGCCGTGCTGCATGATGCCCACGATGAAGACGGGCTGAAAATCAAGCCCCTGGCTTATCCCGAGCCCATGTTCGGCCTGGCCCTCAGCGCCCGCAGCCGGGGGGACGAGCAGAAGATCGCCGAAGTGCTGGGCAAGCTGGTGGAAGAAGACCCCACCTTCAAGGTGGTGCGCGACGCGGCCACGCATGAGACCGTCATTTACGGCCTGGGCGACCTGCACCTGCGCATCATCCTGGAACGCATGAAGGCCCGCTACAAGATCGAGGTGGACACCAAGCCGCCCAAGATCGGCTACCGCGAGACCATCAACGCCAGGGCCGATGGCCACCACCGGCACAAGAAGCAGACCGGCGGGGCGGGGCAGTTCGGCGAAGTCTACCTGCGTGTGATCCCGCTGGAGCGCGGCAAGGGCTTCGAATACGTCGATGACACCTTCGGCGGCTCGATCCCCAAGCAGTTCATCCCGGCCATCGAAAAGGGCATCCGCCAGGTGATCGAGTCCGGCTGCATCGCGGGCTACCCCATGCAGGACATCCGCGTGGAGGTGTACGATGGCAAGTACCACGATGTGGACTCCAAGGAAATCGCCTTCATCACGGCCGGGCGCAAGGCGTTCATCGATGCCATCATGAAGGCCAAGCCGGTGCTGCTGGAGCCGTGCGTCACGATTGATGTGACCATCCCCAGCCGACACATGGGGGATATCACCTCCGACCTGTCGGGCAAGCGCGGCCGGATCCAGGGCACCGACACCCTGCCGGGGGACCAGGCGGTGATCAAGGCCCTGGTGCCGCTGTCGGAAGTGTCCAACTACCAGAGCCAGCTCAAGTCCATCACGGCCGGCCAGGGCAGTTATTCCCTGGAATTCAGCCACTACGACATCGTGCCGCCCATGGTCCAGCAGACGATCGTGGCCCAGTACAAGCCCAAGGCGGAGGAGGAGTAGGAGGAAGTTGAAGAGTGAAACGTGAAAATTGAAAAGTTGGTCGGGATCGGGTGGCCGGGGTCTAGTCTTCGGGCCTCTGGTATTTTCGCTCTCGTTCTCAGAAGTTCCGCAGCCACGCCTCAACCGGATCGTGCGTCATCAGATCGTATGCCGTGGTCAGGCCTTTTTCGGCCAGGAAGATGATGCGCCAATGAAGTCCGGCGCGGCACTCGAACAAATCCTTGCTCAGACGCCGAATCCCCAGACCCCAATGCAGGTGGGGAGAGCCAAAACCGTCCTGCATCGCGCCCAGGGCTTCGGCCACCAAGTCACGGTCACAGGGGCCAGCTTCGCCACGCTTCCTTGGAAACGCAGGTGAAGGCCAATTCTCATAGCTTGGCTGTGAAACGCTTGACCTGGCCGGATGCGCGAGCGGCTTTGACTTCGGCCTTGACGGTCCTGCGGGCGTGTTCGATCTGCTTTTCACTCACACCGTACTCCTGCAGGGCGTAATCATCGGAGTGGACTCCCACCGGACGCAGGGCCACCACCTGGCCATCCACCAGAATCCCCACATCTTCGCCTTGCAGGGCGCGCTTGAGCCACGCCCTCAGGTTCTGCCGGCCTTCCGTGATGGAAAGAGTCTTCATAATGTCACTATAGAGACCCTTATCAGGCGGGGGGCAAGGATCAACGCGCGGGCAGATGTTGGCGAGGGCGTAGCCCCGATGGCGGAGGCCAAAAGGAGCGAATGCGGCGGTGTGAGCGACGAGAGCAGCCGCGACCGCGGCTGAAAATCTGATTGGAACGGAGCTATCGTCAATCGGCGATGCTTCGGCCCTTCACATCTTCTTGAGCCCAGTTGCGTCGAACACCACCCCCACCTCCTGCGCGATCTTAGTCAGCTCCGCGACCTCGGCCTCGGTAAACAGCAGGCCGCCGGCTTTCCGGCTGCGTTCGGCGGCGTTGTACTCGATCTGCCCGGGCAGCAGGCACTTTTCGTTGCCGTGGCCCAGGATGTCGGCGATGACGGCCTTGATGTTCTGGCTCTGGCTGCGCTGGCCGGCAAAGTCGGCGCAATCCAAAGCATCCGGGCGGGTGCACTGGAAGAAAAAGCTGGGGGTGGTCTTTTCTCCGGCCGGGGCCTGCTCGGGCCGGGAACGCAGCGTGGGCAGTGAACCACCGGTGAACGCGGCCATCAGTTCGTCGATCAAAGAAAGCCCGTAACCCTTGTGCGCCCCGAATGGCAGCAGGGCTGCCACCTTGGCCGGGTCGGTGGTTTCTTTGCCGTCCTTGTCCACGGCGGCTCCGGGGGGCAGGGGCTTGCCTTCGCGGGCCAGCACCTGTACCCGGCCCATGGCCACCGTCGAGGTGGCCCAGTCAATCACGATGGGAAAGCCGATGGCGTTCTGGGTGGGGAAGCCCCAGGAGTGCGGGTTCGTGCCCAGGGTGGGGAACTTGCCGCCGAACGGCACCACTTCGGCCAAGGCGGCCGTGCAGCAGGTGTAGGCGAGGTAGCCTTTCTGGGCGGCATCCATCACGTAGCCGCCGCCCCAGAGGTAATGGAAGGCGTTGTCCACGGTGACGATGCCGACGCCGAACTTATCGGCCAGCTTCATGCAGGTGTCCATGGCCTCAAAGGCCACGGCCGGGCCCAGCTTGCGGTTGGCGTTCCATTTCTGGACGGCCTTGTACTTCGTCGGCAGTTTGTCCAGCCGGGACCCGGGCACGCAGCCCTTAGCCTTGGGATTGCCGGAACCAAAGTGCTCATCCAGGTGCAGCAGCTTGATCAGGTTATGGGTCTTGATGCCATGCCATGCGGCCAGTTGGCAGAAGCGGGCGGCCTGGGCGGATTCATCCCGGGTGAACCCGCGCTTCTCCAACGCGGCTTGGGCGATCTGGTTATGCAAGGCCACGGGAACGATGAAATCACTCATGGTAAGCGTCTCCAAGGAGGTTTGGTATGGGGGGAGGAGATTCGAGGGGGGCCGCTTGAGCCGCGGGTTGGAAAAAGACGTTCGGCGAGGGCCGAACCTACCGGACGGCTTGGGCGGAGCCTTCGGAATCCTGCCCTCCCACAGCCGAGGGCAAAGGCCGGCAGTATAACGCAACGTCAAGGTCGGAGCGTTGGCGTTATCGGGCCTTGCGGCGCGCGTGACCCGGGAGATTTTGCAGGATGCGCCTCAAATTTGGAACAATTCAAATTCCCGTCAAGCCCGCATGGTGGCGCGGACGATCTTAGAAGTGTTCAAAACGCGTCGCGATGAATTCGATCATCCGCTAACCCAAGAAAGAGAGGCCCGCAATGGTTTCAGGTGTGAGCAATTCCAGCAATGTGGCAAGCTTGTTACAGACCGGCAATACGGCGGCCAGCCAAGGCTCCAGCATGTCCGTGACCCAGCGTCAGCAGGACTCGGTGGAGATTTCCTCGGCCGCCCAGAAGGCTTCGGAACAAACCGAGAAGACCACTGGGCAGGATACCGATGGGGACGGCCACTAAGCCCCCTTGCCAACCCGTTGTGATAAGTCAAGGCCCAGGGCGTAAATGCCCTGGGCCTTTTTGTTCCTGTCAGGAGGAATGATTACCGCAGGTCCGGGTTTCAGATGGGCAACTGCGGCCGCTGGGGATCGGGCCAGTCCACATGGAAGAAGCGGCCGCGGGGGGCATCCACCCGTTCGTAGGTGTGGGCCCCGAAGTAGTCGCGCTGCCCCTGCAGGAGGTTGGCCGGCAGCACGGCGCTGCGGTAGCCATCGTAATACGCCAGGGCCGACATGAACGCCGGTGCCGCCACACCGGCCTGGGCGGCCAGAGCCACTACTTTGCGCCAGTTGGCCTCGGCCTTCTGGATCTGCTTCTTGAAATAGGGGTCCAGCAGCAAGTTGGCCAGATCCGGATTGCGGTCGTAGGCATCCTTGATCTTCTGGAGGAAGCGGGCCCGGATGATGCACCCGCCGCGCCAGATCATGGCGATTTCGCCGAAATTGAGTTTCCAGTGGTATTCGGCCTGAGCCTGGCGCATGAGTTGGAAGCCCTGGGCGTAGGAGCAGATCTTGGAGCAGTACAGGGCGTCTCGGATGGCCTCGACGAGGGGCTGGCGTGCCCCCCGGAAATTGAATTTCGGGCCCTTCAGCAGTTTGCTGGCTGCCACCCGTTCTTCCTTGATGGCCGACAGGCAGCGGGCAAACACGGCCTCGGCAATGGTGGGGGCAGGGGTGCCCATGTCCAGGGCGCTGACGCTGGTCCACTTGCCGGTGCCCTTTTGCCCTGCGGCATCCAGCACGACATCGACGAAGAATTTGCGGGGGTTCTGCGGGTCTTTCTGCTGCAGGATGTCGGCGGTGATCTGGATCAGGAAGCTGTCCAGGTCGCCGCCGTTCCACCCCTGGAACACCTTGCTCATTTGCGGGGGCGTCAGGCCCAGCAGATTCTTCAGGAGGTAGTAGGCCTCGCAGATCATCTGCATGTCGCCGTACTCGATGCCGTTGTGCACCATCTTGACGTAGTGGCCCGCGCCATCGGGGCCGATGTGGGTGGTGCAGGACACGCCGCCGGTGACGGGCTTTCCGGGGGCCGAGCCTTCGAGGGGCTTGCCGGTTTTGGCATCGACCTTGGCGGCGATGGCCTCCCAGACGGGCTTCAGGCTCTTCCAGGCCTCCTGGGAGCCGCCGGGCATGAGCGAGGGGCCGAAGCGGGCGCCCTCTTCGCCGCCGGAGACACCCGAGCCGACAAAGTTGATGCCCCGGGCCGCCAGGTCCTTTTCGCGGCGGATGGTATCGGTCCACTGGCTGTTGCCACCATCGATGATGATGTCGCCTTTTTCCACCAGCGGCAGCAGTTGCTCGACCACCTGGTCCACGGGCTTACCGGCCTTGAC
Organism: Planctomycetota bacterium; assembly: GCA_021784455.1. Lineage (GTDB taxonomy): Bacteria > Planctomycetota > Phycisphaerae > Phycisphaerales > Phycisphaeraceae > JAJXSS01. The sequence continues at coordinate 2,756 of JAJXSS010000165.1, read as the reverse complement.
CAGAATGACGATCATGCGCGGCTTTTTGATGGCGGCCACGAAGTCCCTGAGTTCCGCATAGCCGGTGACCCGGTCGGAAGACGGCTCTTCCTTGCGGACCTTGGCCAGCCATTCTTCCATATGGGCCGTGGTGCGGTTGTACACGGCCACGTTGAAGCCATGGTCCGCCATATTGAGGACCAGGTTCTGGCCCATGACGGCCAGGCCGATCAAGCCGATGTCTGCGGGGGTGGTCATACGGAGGGTCCTTGCAGGTTTACGGACTGGGGCGAGCGGCGATGGGTGGATCAGGTGGTTCAGATTCCCATTGCGTTGTGGATTGTATTCGCCTGCGGAAACCAAACGGTATCCGCGGGGCCATCAAAACTTGTTTGCCTGAACAAAATCGTTGCCACCTTTCAGATATTCGACGAGATTGGTCACGGCCCGCACAGCCTGGCGTTCCACGCTTTCGAAGGTGCGGCTGCCCACGTGCGGGGTGACGATGATGTTGTCGATGCCGGTAAAGGGGTGGTTGGCGGGCTGGGGCTCCTTGTCCAGCACATCGCAGGCGTAGCCGCCGAGCTGGCCGGATTGGCAGGCCTCGGCCAGATCCTTCTCCACCACCAGGCCGCCGCGGGCGGTGTTGATGAGGTAAGCGCCCTTCTTCATCGTGGCGATGCGACGGGCATTGATGAAACCGCGGTTGCTGTCATCCAGGTTCATGTGCAGGCTGACGATGTCCACATTCTGGATGGCCTCATCAGCCGTGGCCGCCCGGGTAACGTTGTACTGGCGGGCGAAGTCCTGATCCCAGTAGCGGTCGAAGCCCACGGCCTTCATGTCGAACGCGGCCGCCCGTTTGATGACTTCCTTGCCGATCCGGCCCATGCCCAGCACCGCGATGGTCTTGCCGAACAGCTCGTGCCCGGTGATGCGTTTCCACTCGCCTTTCTTGGTGGAGCGAAGATGGGGCCAGAAATGTTTGGCCAGAGCGATCATCAGGCCAAAGGTGTGTTCGGCCACGGTGGTGTGGTTGACCCCCGGCGTGAACAGGACGGGGATTTTCATGGCCGTGGCGTGGGCCACATCGATGGAATCCAGCCCAATGCCGTACTTGGCGATCACGCGCAGCCGGGCGGGGCTGGCCAGGGCGGCATCGATGACCTGGGCCGTGATCTGATCGTCGCCGTTCAAGAGGCCATCAAACCCCTGATGCCGGGCGATCAGGTCGAGCATCTGCGGCTGGGTCAGCGGCCCGCGGGCGGTGACCACCTCGAATCCCGATTGTTGGAGCAGATCGTGGTGCGGGCCGGGCGTGTCCTGGAAGCTGGTTGTCGTCAAGAGAATGCGCATGGCGGGGCCTCGTGGATAAAGGGGCAGCGACTGAATCTGGGCCGCATAGCGTACAACGTTTGCGGATAGGTTCAATCGGGAGGCCGTGGTCCGAGCGGGGGCCGGGACAGGTGGTTGATCAGGGCCGTGAGCCCGCCTGCGGCCAGGAAGAACATCAACCCGATCGCCGAGGCAAAGAGATAGGCGGCCACAGGTGGCCACTGCCACATCAGGCGGGCGGTCAAAGCGGCCCAACCTCCCCCCATGAGAAAGGCCAGCAGGGCCAAGAAGCCCACGCGGCGAAATGGGATCGTGCCGGCAGTTCGGGCCGGAGAATGCATCCGCATCATGAAGACCAGGCGCAAGAGAAAGCCCAGGGTGGCGAGGGTGGCCAGGATGAAGCAGATCTGCACGTCACTGATCTGATGGATGAAGTGCCCCATGATGGACGGTTGGTGGCGGGTCCTTCGGGCGAGGCGGCGCCGGGCCGGCGGACTCGAACAGTGCCGGGCAAGCTAAACCCGGCCACGACCGGGGTCAAGCGGATCCCGTCCGGGGGTCATCCGGGGGTCATCCAGGGACGCCGCTGACGTAGAATGCGGCCGTGAACCCGCCGCATCCCATCGTGATAGTCGGCCCCACGGCCGGGGGCAAGAGCGAACTGGCCGTCGCTCTGGCTGAGGCTTTGCGCACTCCGGACGGTATTCCGGGGGTCATTAACGCCGACTCCATGCAGGTTTACCGGCACATGGATGCGGGCACAGCCAAACCCGAGCCGGCGTTGCGGAGCCGAGCGCCCCATTATCTGATTGACATGGTCGAGCCTACCGAGCCTTTTACCGTGGCCGACTGGTTGGAACAGGCCGATGCCCTGATCGAGGACCTTCAGAGCCGGGGGCTTCCACCGATCGTGGTGGGGGGGACCAACCTGTATCTGAAGGCCTTGCTGGAGGGCATGTTTGCAGGCCCCGGCCGGGATGAGGCCCTGCGCCGGGAGTTGGAGAAGCTCGACAATACGCAACTGCACGAGCGGTTGGTGGCCGCCGACCCCGCGGCCGCGGCCCGCATCCACCGCAACGACCGCAAGAAGTCGATTCGGGCGTTGGAAGTCTTTCACCTGACCGGCCGGCCGATCAGCGAACTGCAGACGCAGTGGGAGGATGAAGGGGTACGGGGCACCCCCGGAAAGGGGCAAGGGGCAAGCAGATCAGCCCCGTTCCCGGCAGATGGCGTACCGCCCCTCGCCGGCTCTCCTGCCGCTAACCCCTGGCCCCTTATCCCCAGCCCCACCGTTGCGGGGGGCTACCGCCACGATCCCATCCTGATCGGTCTGGAGTGGCCGGTTGAGGCCATCAACCGGCGGATCAACGCGCGGGTAAAGGTGATGTTCTTCCCCCGGAATTGCGGGGTCGAGGCTGAGTCACTGGTGGAGGAGGTCAGAC
>JAJXSS010000164.1 GCA_021784455.1 Planctomycetota bacterium | reverse complement strand
GGGGGGGGGGCGGCGGGGTGGTGGCGGTTTGGGAGCGGGGAGGCCTATTATTCAAGATTCGGGATCCACCAGGGGTATGCCCGTACCGGGTGGGCGTGGTGTTTGGGCAGGCCGATGCCAGTCGGGTGAAGTTGAGGGTGGTCAGGGGAGCGAGATCGCATCCATGCAGACCGACAGGCAAAGGTGGCCCGCGCGGCTGTGGGGGCGCTGGTTCAAGGGTCGCGGTGGAGGCGATCCCGGAACCGGTCCACAGCCGGGGCGGTGCCCGCGGCGCCCGCCCAGGCCGCTGGGCACGGGTTTCGAGGCCCTCGAGGCGCGGGTCTTGCTGTCGGCCGGCGGCATGGCCACGCCCGGCTTCCTGCTTTATCGGCCGGCGGGCAGCGCCAGCCCCGCCAGTACCGCTGGCCCGGCGGGCGTCACGCCCAGCCAGATGCGCACGGCCTATGGCTTCAATTCGATCCTGTTCGGCTCACTGACCGGCGATGGGACCGGGCAGACCATCGCCATCGTGGACGCCTACAACGATCCGGGCATTATCAGCGACACGGCGGCCTTCAACAGTTACTTCGGCCTGCAGCAGTTCAACGTCACGGGCGGGCCGACACTGACGGTGGTGGGGCAGGACGGTTCGAGCAACCTGCCGGGCACCGATCCGGCCGGTCCGGGCAATTCGTGGGCGGTGGAGATCTCGCTGGATGTGCAATGGGCCCACGTGGTGGCGCCCATGGCCAACATCCTGCTGGTGGAGGCCAACGACAACTCCAACACCAACCTGTTCACGGCGGTCACCACGGCCGCCAATTATGGGGGGGTCTCCGCGGTGTCGATGAGCTGGGCGGGCAGCGAGTATCGCGGGGAAAATACCTACGACTCGACCTTCACCACGCCCAGCGGACACAACGGGGTGTCGTTTTTCGCGGCCACGGGGGACAGCGGCGGCTACACGAACGTCACGGTGTACCCGGCGGCGTCCCCCAACGTGGTGGCCGTGGGCGGCACGACGCTTTACCTGGGTTCGGGCGGGACGTATGCCAGCGAGAGCGGTTGGAGCGGTTCGGGCGGGGGTATCAGCCGGTACGAATCCCAGCCGTCCTACCAGAGCGGGGTGGTGACCCAGAGCACCACCAAGCGGACCATTCCGGATGTGGCCATGGATGCCGACCCCAACAGCGGCGTACCGGTGTACGACACCTGGGATTACGGCACCTCGAAACCCTGGCAGCAGGTGGGCGGGACCAGCCTGGCCACGCCGCTGTGGGCGGGGCTGACCGCCCTGGTGGACCAGGACCGCGTCTTGTATGGATTGGACACCCTGACGTCCACCCAGATGCTCAATTCGCTGTACAGCCTGTACACCACGGCGCCGGGTGATTTTCACGACATAACCACTGGCAATAATGTCGTTTACAGCGCAGGGCCTGGCTATGACCTGGTGACGGGTCTGGGTACACCCGTGGCCAATCTGCTGGTGCCGGATCTGGCGGCGATCCCCTTTGCCAGCGTGGCCAACCAGTTCATCTTCTACAACAACTCGGCCTTTGATGGGAACAATCCGGCGGCCAACATCGCCGACGATGCGGCCATCGCCACCGACAAGACGGCGCTCTTGCCGGGCCAGACGGCCACTTTCGCCAACTACACCAGCTACAGCCGGGGGATCAACGGCCTGATGGTCGATATGACAGGGCTCCTGGGCACCCCCTCGGCCAGTGATTTCGTGCTTAAGGTGGGTAATACCAGCGATCCCTCGACCTGGGCCACGTACAACGGGGGGCTGAACGTGTCGGTGCGGACCGGGGCGGGCACCGGCGGCTCGACGCGCATCACGTTGACCATGCCCGATGGGGCGATCACCGAGGAATGGGTGCAAGTGACGGTGCTGTCCAACAGCAACGGCGGGCACCTGGGACTGGAAGCGAATGATGTGTTCTATTTCGGCAACCTGATTGCCTCGACCGGGGCCAGCAACACATCCACCTTGGCGAGGATCTCTTCTGCGGATGTTATCCAAACGCAGAATAATGCCGTGCTGGGTAGCGTGGCTATCACCAACAACTACGATTTCAATAGGGATGGGCATGTCAGTTCGGCGGATGTCATCATCTGCCGCGTCAACGCCATCCTGGGTGGCTTACCGCTCTTTTCGGCTCCTCCGGCACCAGCTTCAGCTTCAGTCACCGCCACGATGGCTTCGGCTTCAGCTACTTCCGGGTCCTTCCTTCCTGCGATCGAGTCGCAGATCACTTATAAATCGCCCGTTGTTTCCACTGTCTCCATACGCAATCCGGGCGGTACCATCGTCCCGGGCGTTCCTGCGGAAATGTTACAACACAGCAACCTGCTGTCCGAGAATTCATTGACTTTGGGGTATCCTGGTGTATCGTTTATGACAATTGGGATGGCACCGTCAATAGGGGAGAGCAAATGGCTGGAAACCAATTCACTCGTATGGTATATGCCAATTTGGCAGCAGTGGCTATGGTGGCCATATTGGCGGGCACCAGTCAAGCGAGTCTGATTGCCAGTTACAGCACGACACAACTGGCGTATAACACGGTCCAACCCGTCGGTGTTTACCTGAGTGGCGGAACCGACTTGGTCAATGCGGCCGATCTTTACACGCATAGCAGTATCCCTGTCGTCACCAGCATAGACTTGGTTACAGGCGCTATATTTGGTGGGGCGTCTGGTTCGGTTCAGTTTGCCTATCCGTCCGGTGACGGGGGACGCGACGTGGCGGAAGGGGTCACCAACAACACGAACACGTTTAGCGACAGTGGCCCAGGCGGAGCCTCTGCGTTGTTCGGCACACTGACGATTGATACGACCGGCCTGCCTATCGGGACGCAGTTCACCATCAGTTTGACGGACAGTGTGGGTGACAAGACCGATTTGAATCTGAACAGCTCGCCGGTCTATTACCCCAGCAACGTTGCTGATGCTACGACGTTTGCCATCATTCCTGAGCCGGCCAGCGGGGCCCTGCTGCTGCTGGCGGTGGGTGGTCTGGCGGCGCGGCGGCGGCGGGCGTGAGTTGGGCGGTTGCGGGGATATTCCATCTGCGCCGGGGGGTTTTCCGATACAACACAGGTGTCACAGCCTCGGACGCTTATTCTGCACGGCGGTGGTCTGCGCAGCCTAGTGGCCACGGCCCTGATGCTGGCCCAGGGTGAAGCCTCAGGGCTCATTTTTTTGCATGTGCGCGGGATGGGGCCAGCCATCGTCCCCGGGGCGGATGCCGGGGCGGGGGCGGGGGCCATTCCGGGGCTGCGGCGGTCCCAGTACGTACAGGGGCAGGCCCGGTACTTTCGGGTCGGGGATGTGATTCAACTGGAACGGGCTTTGGCCGCCCCGCCGGGGGGCCTCAAGACCGCCCCGGCGGTGACGGTGGCCGGGCTGCTGCTGACTGGTTTCAACCATGCCCTGGCCTGGGGGGCGGCACGGATCGTCTGGCCGGTGCAGGGCGATGGTCAGTTCGAGACGCTGGCCCGGGCGGGCATGCAGGTGGCGCTGGCCACGCAACTGGCCGAAATGGAGCACAAGCCCCTGCCGCCGGTGGAGACGCCGCTTTTGGACTTCAGCGACCGCCAGCTCGTGGACCTGGGGGCCCGTCTGCAGGCCCCGTTTGAGCTGGCCTGGAACTGTGAATTGAACCAGGCGCAGCCCTGCGGCCTGTGCCGGGGCTGCCAGTGGCGGCACCGGGCGTTTGCCGCCGCCGGTGTGCCCGATCCGCTGGAACGCGTGGGCGTGGTACATTGAGAGGGGCCGGTCCCGGCCTGACGACCTGCGAAGGAACAACTGGAACAAAATCAAATCAAGAGAATTGAACCAACAGGGACACCCAGAGCACGCAGAAGGAGTCCGAATCAGGGCCGTTTCATTCCGATCTTGGTGCTCGGGGGGTTCCATTCGTTTTCCGGACGCTAAGGTAACCCGGCCGCCTGGCCGCGAGCCTGGCGGGGGCTGAGGCCGAAATAACGGCGAAAAACACGCGAGAAGTAGAAGACGTTGGCGTAGCCCGACTGCCGGGCCACCTCGCGGACCGACCATTCCCCTTCGGCCAGAAGCTGGCGGGCCTGGCGCATGCGCAGACGCAGCATGTAGTGATGGGGGCTCAGGTGGAACAGGCGGGTGAACTGGGCATGGAAATAGGTGGGCGACAGGCCGGTGAGGGCGGCGATGCGAGCCAGCGGAGGGTTCTGGAGGTAGTTCTCCTCCAGGTAGCGGACGGCTGGTTGCAGGCGCTCCAGCAGGGCGGCGCCCCCGGAGGTTGGATCCGGGGGGTGGGCGGCCTGGTGATCCAGATCGGGCCCTACCAGGGCGATGGTCAGGTCCAGGAGCATGGCCTGCAAGGCGTGCGCCAGGCTGGGGGCGGGGCCGTCCCTGATTTCGCCCAGGCGCTGGAGCAGGGGCTGCCAGCGCCGGGCCAGGGGCGCGGGCCAGGGGCGGACGGTGTCGATCTGGGATAGGAGCCCTTCGAGTTCCAGCAGGTGACTGCGGAAATGCAGCCAGCGCACGGTGAAGGAGCGGGCGGTGGCATAGCCGACCCGCCGGTAGCCGGGGATGAAGTACATCGCACCGGGCCGAAGCCGCCAGCTCCGCGCGCCCAGGTGGATGACCGCCTGACCCGCCCCAGGCGCGTAACATCGGTAATAGTCGGCGTAGTAGCCCTGGGGCTGCGACCAGTGCCGGTCGCAGCGGGTGATTCCCCCATCTAAAACGGCAAACCAGGGTTCGTGGACGGGGGTGGGAATGGGTGAGGTAACCATAAGATCGGACAAATTCTAGCCGTTTTGTGCATGGCCCGGCAGGGGGGGCGGGGATAGGCTTGTGTCGTGGATTTGCACGGGCCGGAAATGATGGGGGAAGATGTCCGGGCCAGCCCGGACGTACGGGAGCAGATTTCATGACGACGGTGACAGATGAGCGCGATCTATCCTTTGTCCCGGTGCGCAACCCACGGCCGCGGAAGCTGACGGCCGGGCAGATCGAGTGCTACAACGCGCAGGGCTACCTGGCGCCCTTCGACCTCTTCAGCCCCGCTCAGGCGCTGAAGAACCGGGCCTATTTCGACGGGCTGCTGGCGGCGGTGAAGGCGGCCCAGGATGGCCGCGACAGCTACGCCATCAACGGGTATCACACGCGTTGCGGCGGTATCTACGACCTCGCTACAGAGTCGCGGATTCTCGATCTGGTGGAGGATTTGGTGGGCCCGGACATCATCTGCTGGGCCACGCACTTTTTCTGCAAGCTGCCCCATGATCCCAAGAGTGTGCCCTGGCACCAGGATGCCTCCTACTGGCCCTTGACGCCCGCCCGCACGGTCACCGTGTGGCTGGCGATTGACGATGCGGATGCCGAAAACTCGGCCATGGAGTTCATCCCCGGCACGCACACCATGGGGCCCCTGCGCTGGCGCGAGGCGCAGGGACCCGCCGTGCTGAATCAGGAGATCGTGGACATCGAGCGTCTGGGCCGGCCCGTGGTCAATGCCCTGAAGGCGGGGCAAATTTCGCTGCACGCCGACATGCTGGCCCATGGTTCGGGCCCCAACCCATCGGACCGGCGGCGTTGCGGGCTGACGATGCGTTTCTGCCCGCCCTCAGTGCGTGCCCTCAACCCCGGCTGGGCCGGGAATGCGATCCTGTGCCGCGGCCGGGATGCCCACGGGTATTGGAAGCACCATGTCCGCCCCCAGGGTGATAGCCTCGGCACGGGGCCCAAACCCAAGTCGATCGGGGGCAATTGATGGGCGCGTGAGGTTGATGGGTTGGGGTTCAGGAAGAGGAGTTCGGCCAGGGGAACCTACGGAAAGACAGCCATGCCTACCGAAGCGGTGACGGCCTATCGCGTCCAAAAGCAGGATGTGGAATTCCTAAGGCCGCTGGGTCAGGAACTGGCCCGGATCGCGGCCCTGCCGGTTCAGCGCCAGCGGGCGGACCTGTGGCGGCGGGTGAATGATCTGGAACCGGCCCGGCCGGCGATCTGGATCAACGAGGTACCCTGGCACGAGATGAACGTGAATGAGGAACTGACGCTGCGCTGCGTGGAGCCCTGGGCTCGCCAATTGGAAGGGCACCTGCGCCGCACCCTGTATCAGTGGAAGCACTTTCCGGGGGACATGATCGTCAGCGATTACCTGGCCTGTCCCCTGGCCATTCACAACACCGGCTACGGCATCAACGAGGATGTGGAGACGATTGCCACAGACCCCGCCAGCGGGGTGGTCAGCCGCCATTTTCATCCGCAGATCGTCGAGCCTGGCGACATCGAGAAGATCCGCATGCCCGTGGTGACCCACGATGTGGCCGCCACGGAGGCGCGCTTCGCGGCGATGCAGGAGGTGTTCGGGGCGATTCTGCCCGTGCGCCGCCAGGGCATCCAGCACATCTGGTACACGCCCTGGGACCACCTGATCCGCCTGTGGGGCGTGGAGCAGGCCATGATCGACCTGGTGGACCGGCCGGACATGGTGCATGCCGCGGTGGAGCGCTGCGTGCAGTCGTCGCTGGCGGGCCTGGACCAGATGGTGGCGCAGAATCTTCTGTCGGCAGGGGCGGGCAACACGCGGGTCGGCTCGGGTGGTTACGGGTATACCCGGTCCCTGCCGGCGGCGGGCTTTGACCCCGGGCAGGTGCGGCCGGTGGATAACTGGGGCTGCTCCAACGCCCAGATTTTTTCGGAAGTCTCCCCCGACATGCACTGGGAGTTTGCCCTCAAGCACGACCTGCCCTGGCTCAGCCGCTGGGGGCTGAACTACTACGGCTGCTGCGAGCCGCTGGACCTCAAGATCGAGATTCTCAAGCGCATCCCCCGGCTGCGCAAGGTGTCGATGAGCCCGTGGATTCGGGTGGAGCGGGCGGTGGCGGCGGTGGGCACGCAGTTTGTCTTCAGTTTCAAGCCTAACCCGGCTGTACTGGCCGAGGACACCTGGCGGCCGGACCAGGCCGAGCGCGACCTGCGCCGGGTGCTGGAGCGGGCCCGGGGGCTGCATGTGGAGATCATTCTCAAGGATATCTCCACGGTGCGCTACCAGCCGCAACGTTTGTGGGCGTGGGCGGCGATGGCGGGGCGGGTGGTGGAGGAGTATGGGGGGAGGTAGGCGCGAGCGATCGCGAGGGGATCGGGTCTGCGGGAGGCGTGGCCGATGCCCGTGCTGGCCCGGACCAGCCCGACGAAGATGTCTGGCCGGGGCCGAACCTGCCCGGTGTTCGAGCAAGGCCCGAGGCGCGGTTGGTCGATAATCCCCTCGTGCCCCCCATGCGGGATTCAGCTTCGCGTCGGCCGGTGATCGCCCAGGTGCTGCACCAGCTCTGGTTTGCGGGGGCAGAGGTATTGGCGGCCGACCTGGCCCGGCGGCTGCGCGGGCGCTACGACTTTGTTTTTCTGTGCCTGGACAAGGTGGGGCCGCTGGGCGAGCAGTTGGCGGCCGAGGGGTTTCCGGTGGTGAATCTCGAGCGCCGGCCGGGGGTGGACTGGGCCGTGGCCAGGCGCCTCCGCCGGGTGATCCGCGACCATGCCATCGACCTGCTGCACGCGCACCAGTACACCCCGTTTTTCTACGCCGCGGCGGCCCGGCGGCTGGGGCGCCGGCCGGTGATCCTGTTCACCGAACACGGCCGGCACTACCCCGATTACCGGCGCTGGAAGCGCGTGCTGGCCAACCGCTGGCTGCTGAAGGGTCACGACCGCATCACGGCGGTGGGGAATTGGACGCGTCAGTGTCTGATCGACCACGAAGGCCTGCCGGCCGGACGGATCGAGGTGGTCTACAACGGGATCGACCCCCGGAAATTCACGCTTATTACTGCGGAGCGAAGGCAGGCCATGCGCACGCGGCTGGGGCTCGCCGCCGAGACCCCGGTGATCCTGCAGGTGGCCCGGTTCCACCCCGTGAAGGGCCACGCCACCATCCTGCGGGCCGTGGCGGAACTGACCCAGCAGAGCCCCGAGGCGGCGGCCCGCCCCGTGCTGCTCCTGGCCGGGGATGGGGAAAAGCGTCGCGAGATGGAAGCCCTGGCCCAGCACCTGGGCATCGCGAGCCAGGTGCGCTTTTTGGGCGTGCGGCAGGATGTGGCGGATCTGCTGGGGGCGGCCGATGTGTTCACGCTGTCGAGCCTGAGCGAAGGTATTTCGGTCACGCTTCTGGAAGCGATGGCGGCGGGTTTGCCGATTGCGACCACGGAGGTGGGAGGCAACCCGGAGGTGGTGGCGGCGGGGGAAACGGGGCTGCTGTCGCCGCGGGGGGATGCCCACGCTCTGGCCGGGAACCTGCACACCCTGCTGGCGGATGCGGCCCTGCGCCAGCGCATGGGTGCGGCGGCCCGACAGCGGGTGGAGGCGATGTTTACGCAGGAGAAGATGCACGCGCGCTACGCGGCGATTTACGATGAGATGCTGGGGGGCGGCGCGGGTGGGCGGTAGAGAGCGGCTCACCGATGGCGCCAGCCGGCCGGCCTTGGCTTCATGTATAGCCATTGACTAATATCTCTTATAAGCTATAACATCATGATGTGGCACGTTGAGTACACGGATGAGTTTGCTCTGTGGTGGTCAACGCTCACGGCGGCCCAGCAAGCGGCCCTGGAAGCATCGGTGCGCATGTTGGAGCGATTTGGTCCGCGTTTGACCAGGCCGTACGCGGACCAGGTGAAAGGTTCACGGCACGCCAACATGAAGGAGCTGCGCACCCAGTGCCAGGGCAGTCCACTGCGTACGTTTTTCGCCTTTGACCCCCG